>CANSYK010000024.1 GCA_947651225.1 uncultured bacterium
TTTGCCTTTCAGATAGCCCATAAAATTTGATATACTTATCTTCGGCGGGATACTTCTCCCAATATTTTCATCCCATCTATTTACTTTAACTGATTTGTCCATTAACTCCCAATCATGTTTGCAAAAACAGAAACGTACATAATTAATTATTAATCTCACTAAACCACTCCTTATTTATATCCCTACACTTTCAACCAATAGTTCCTAATACTTATATGAATGCATAATTAATTACTCATATCTCTCGCAATCTTCATATACTCATTCACTTTTCCATCTAATAACCTGTCTAACATGTTATGCATTAACCATAACTTCGATAATGCTAACTCATTATCTTTCTTTTTCTTCTCCTTTAATTTCTGCTGACGGATCAATTCTGCCCTTTGCTCTTCATTAGGTAAATTGTTAAACCACTCTTCATACAAAAATCTCTTATACCAATTAATATAGTTTATATAAGGAATCTTCCTAAATTGAATAAACCATTTATAAAGCGCATACCAAGCCATAATTTTGCTCCTTTCGCTTGTAATAAAATAGCTATAACTCGCTTACTTTCCCTTGAAACTGCCATATTCCTTCCTCTGTCTATAAAAGATTAATTCCTTTATCAACTACACCAGATTACATATTATGATATCCTTTTGGCTCTTCACCCCTGCGACATAATTCCATACGGAGTGCTTCTACTGAAATACATCCAGGAACCGGCTGCCCGCACTCTGCTGCTAACCATACCCAATTCTTAATTGTATTTGTTTCCCAAGTTTCAATCATATCCATCCCCCAAAACTCAACCATTACATTTCCTTCTCCTTAAAACTGAAATATCCATCTCCCACAATAATACTATCCAGCAGCCGAATACCTATTAATCTGCCTGCTTCTTTAACTCTTTTATAACTCTCTATATCCTCTTTAGATGGTACTGTTTCTCCCGAAGGATGGTTATGTGCCAAAATAATACATGCTGCACCGCATAGCAGTGCTCTTATAAATAACTCCCTGGGATTGCAGACAGACTGATTAACTGTTCCATGAGACACTTCAAATACTCCCAAAGGCCTGTTTTTAGTATTAAATGCAATCATATACACATATTCTTCTGCAAGATTCTTAAGATTAAAAACAGCATTTAGCATATCAGTAACTGCTTTAGGATCTTTTAAGAATTCTATGGGATAGCTATAACAATTTTCCTTTACCAAAACGTTATGCTGGTTTTCATCAAGTTCTGTCCGATAAGTTTTAATTTGCATAACATACTCTCCTCTTAACATGGTCCACCTTCTGAACCATGAAATGCACCCACTGGATATTTCCAATTCATTACATACATGTCCTCAACAGAAAAAGCGGCAGTCAAAACAGAATTGACTGCCGCCTTATCATCCCAACGCACACAAGATTCAGCTTCTCCAATAAAATCATCCGAATTCTTTTATCTTGCATAAACACTTAGGAACTGTCGCAAAATAATTTGCTCTATTTCTTGTCTTTTTCTCTGACAGCACAAACCAAAAATCAGTTACATAGCCCACTATGCGCCCGATTTTTGTCCGGCACTGTCAAAGAAAAATCCTGCGAACTATCTGCAAATTATTTCACGACAGTTCCTTATTCTTTCCTCTATAGTCTTTCAATAAAAATTCAAATACGAATTGTAACAAAACAGCAGATTTTATTCTCTAAAATCTGCTGTGGTTGCTGCCTGTGGAGCAATATTTGTGTAAAATATTGCTGATGCTAGTATATTCTTTTTTATTTCACCTTTTAAGGTTTCACATAAATCCTTCTTCATCCCACAGCAATCAATTAAATAATCAAATGCCGTATTAGCTATGCGCACTTCTATCCCAGGAATATTAAATTCCTCCCAGAGCATATTATAAAGGAACTGTTTCTCTACACCATAATACTCAAGAATCGGCTTTATATCTTTAGACTTAACATCAAAGATAACATCAAATATTTTCACATTCAAGGGCAAAAACATAAACGCTTTTTCCATTCTGACCTCCTAAACAATTGTTTCAACGCACTTCATAAACACCAACAATTTCATACTTGGGCAATAACTTTCTTACCTTTTCCACGGCCTCCTTTTGATTTCCAGCAGATACAAATTGTTGTGCTAGTTTTTTTCAACAAGTCATCTTTTCTCTTCAAAGCTGTTTTCAGGCTACCACAAAAATATCCCCATTTAAGACGCTCTCCTTTCTCACTAAATGGATAAACATCAACACCTTCCCATGTAAAATCATCAAGATTGACGTTAACATAAGCATATCCTTCGATAATAAAATTTGCCAGCAAAGCAGCCATAACATGCATGGCATTATTACCTGTATACAAATTTTTAAAAGTGCCAATTTCATTTTTGCATCTTTCGCCATTAACAAAATATTCTATCCACAACTCCAAATAGATTCCTTCATTACTTCCATAATCCAAATTACTTTTCAAATCAAACTCACATGTCCGTATTGAAATCTATTCCGCACATCTATAAATTCCATAATACTAAATTACTAATTATTCTTCTAACAGACTCCAATCACTCCCTCAATAAAACCGCAATATGTCTGTATACCTGCCAATGCATCCACTCTCTTTTATTTTGACAGTTTATATCCCACTCATGAAAACCAATCTAATATCTAAAAATATTAAAACTGTGCCCGTTTTCAACATATTTTTCTCCATAGAACTTACTAAAATGCTCCCATATTGCTAATAACATCTTTCTGATACTGATAACTCCACACTTTAGCACCGTTTTGAAAATCTTCAAAAAACAGCCGTAACTCCTTTAATACTCTTATTCGTTCTTCCACGTCAAAATCCGTTAAAGAGGTATCTGTTCTGATAATTTTTTCCAAAGTCCCTAAGGACGGCAGGCTGTCTAACTTAATACATCCCTTGTCAGAAACACATTTTAATTGTTTAGATGTAATCTTGTGAAAGGAAGTAACCGGCATTTTAAGCAGCTCTTTCCCTTTTGGTAAAAACGAATTAGCAGTATTTTTATAAAACAATGAATTTCCTGAATCAAATACAGGGGCTATGGACTTCCACTGCAAACTTACAGGTTCCCTTAAAATACCAAAATTATTTAGATGTCTATCACTATTAGCAATTAAAAAATCAATGCATAACATTACATCCATAAAATGCTGTACATCCAATAAATGCTCATTACATTTTTTAATAAAGTAACTATACCAGGATTCACTATTTGCTTTTTTCCCAATATTCACTATATCTATGGCTGGAATAAATTCAGAATCTAAAGCTGTAAAATTTTTGCATTTGCAGCCAAGCTTCTTTTCACCATTACAGGATACCCATGCAAAATGATATTTTACATAATTAATATCACATGTAGAATACATTGCAGCAGCTAATACTTCTGAAACGGACTGAAGAGCGTTTTGCAAATAACTGCCTTTCACCAAAATTCTATCTCCGTTGGAATCAATCATCCATTTCTTTGCAAGATCTCCTTTTAAGGAAGAACTAGGGACAAAATTTGTTTTGTAAGCAATTGTTTCTATTTCATCAAAATTGTCAAGAATTGTAGTTGACACAAAAGAATTGTTATATAGATTTACTTCTTCCCAAGACAAAACCGCTCCTGCCGGACATGTCCAGTAACTGTCAGACAAAGACAACGAATCATTGTTTAATAAAAATTGTAACCGAGAAAAACCATTTCCAAGAGTTTCGTATCTTACCGTTGGAATTGCCCTGTCCTCTAACCAGTTTGCAAAACTTCCTAAATCATGTACACCGTAAGGTAAAATCTCACAACAGTCTTCATTGACTTTAAAACTTAAAACAGAATCATTATCTACAGCAAAAACAGCAATCCTGTCATTCCGATGCATCAAATAAAAAATATCCATAATGCCTCCTCAAAACAAACCCTCAAGTAATTTTTCTGCTTTTTGCTTTTTAACAACAGCTTCAATAAAAGCCAAAACAATAAGTTTTTTCATTGTTTCCGACTCTTTATCAAAATCTGTAACCTCTGTTGTTCCAATTCTATACTGTTTGGAATCATACACATAAAGAATCCCAGAATCTGACATCCAGTTGTAAAAGTATTCCTTCCCCTCAAAAGTTACCATTAAGCTCCCTCCTGAATTCATGAGTCTGAACATAAAATAGCTATCCACACAAAGAAAATATTATTCTTCCACTGCCTATTGGAAGCAAACAATCATTTATTGTCTATTTTCTCCTATTCACAATTTTTCATTAATTGTACTACATTTTTATAATATGTGCAATCTGACAAGTGCTATATTCCAACTTTTCTTTATTCTAAACTTGAAGCCATGAGGTCGTTCTAAAGGTTTCGCCTTAAGGCAAAGGTTTTAACCCTCTTATGCAGACAATAAGCAATAATTTTTCAAAAAAAGAACAATCCTTTCGGACTGCCCTTCTAAACCAACTTCATACCTATCTATGATATTTGACCATAAAATCTGTATAACTGTGATACAATTCACCAGTTGCAGCATCTATAAAATCAAACTTAGTTTCAGGGAACCTAAAATAATGCTCTATGCTAATGGTCAGATCTTTAAGTTCCCCAATCTTTAAAAACCACTTGGCACAATTATTACCGCAAGCAGTTGCCCAAATCTCCCAATCAGTTTTTAATGCCAGAATCAATGCTTTCACACCACCTGATAAACCACTTGGCGGAATCTGTCCAAGAACCGGGCTTTCAATACAGTAAGGGGAAAGAACCCTTGATTTATCTACATCTAATACCATTTCTTGAACCAAAGGATCGTCAAACCACTCTTCCTCATAATTATTATCAAAAACAGATTCTACCAGCTCTATGGTGTCCTCAGTTGTTCCCCATCGAATACTTAACATTTAAAATACCTCCATTCTATTCCCTTCTTCATTTATACAAATATCAGGCCTAAAAACGTGATGTTTGTATTCACAGGTATCTATTTGTCTGCAGGCGTTACAGGAAGAATGCTGTTTTAAGCAATCTGGCAAATGACCTTTGTGGTAATTAATCCTATTCTTCAACTGATTTTCTGCGGCCTGCTCTAGACTTTCCCATTTCTTTCCAATCTCTTCCTGCGTCAAATTTATCAGAAATGGAGCCTGCGTAAGCACATAATGTTCAAATGAATACCAATCAAGTATCTGAACTCTTAACTTACTTTCATCAAGCCATACATCTAAAGCTTCTTTCTGGTAAGCAAAAGCCGCTGCATCATAAACAATTAAAACATCGTTATATTCAGAATCCATTTCCACTAACCGTTTTAAGCATCTAACAATTTCAGATTTAGACATTGCCGAAATAACATCCACATCAAAATGCTCTTGAAAAAACTCAAAACCGCTAACCTTGTCTTCAACCAGTATATGCCTTACTCTTGTAAAATTCTTTCTTCCGCTGACCGTGTATTTGGGTTGAATCCAATGCCTCCTGCCATCTGCTTGCATTTCATACAAATTCTCAACACATAACGGCAGAAAGTCTAAATTTTTCCGGTAGATTATTATAAAATAATTGTCGGATTCCCGCAATATAAATGCAACATCAGGCTCCCTTAAAATCTTATAATTTTCATCTAATACTACTATTGAATTCCGTATAGTTTGCAAACCTTCTCCACTATCGAATGGCGCTATAGTTAGCACTGGTATATCGCTTTGAATCTTAATAGTTTTATCTCCTGTCAGACGTTGCTGTAACAACCTACACATATTAGTTTTTCCATTCCCACTGTCTCCTTGAATTACAGAATACTTTCCTTTTATGTCTAATTCATATTTTAGACGTTTTGATTCAATTTCTATATGCATTTTGCCCCCTAAGTTTTCCCTAAGAAATTTACGTGATAAATATCTATTCTAAACTATAAAACCAATTCAATATTCCGATTTTGCTTTTTGAATAATAGCGCTGGCAACATATTCATCTAACTCGAAAGAACAAATTAAGTCATCCAAAATATAGTTATCCGCAAGACCCTGTTTTAACTTATTAGAAACAAACCTAAGAGCCATCAACACTTCCCCCTCTTTTCTTCCTTCTTCTCTTCCTTCTTCCCTATTTTCTTCTGCAGTGCCTATCAATTTCTCTATGTTTATCCCTTCCATTATCATATTAGCAATCTCCCCTTCTCTTTCTCGCAAATAATCACTTAATATGCCATATTCTTTGCATGACTTAATTGTTTCCATAACTGCTGTCTCAGTAGTTGCATAAATAGCCATATTCTTTTTTAACAAACGTATGAAACACAAATATTCACCTAAAACGCTATTTTCATTGACCATCTCTTGCCGTAAAACCCTTACCTTCACTTCCATAAACTCTTTTATTTCAAAGGCATCTGATAAATACAATTCAGAACCGTCAAATTTTTTGTCATCACCAGTGTACACAACTTATCCCGATATCAGGATAATATCACATAAAACTCTGGAGATGGCAGTTTTATTAAACCACGCCTATAAAGTTGCTTTTTTCTTTTTTCATCAGCAAACAAATACCTCTTCAATTCTTCAGCATAATACAATAATACTCTGACCGGCATATTTTTGTTTACTGTGGACTGATGCTCTGTCAAAATAATTAATTTGCCCCTAACTAACATACCAAGATCGCTTATAATCCCTCCCGTGAGTATATTTGTAAGGGTAACATTTCTAATATCTGCCAACCTCACAGACATATCTTCCGGATGTAGAATCTTATATAAATCCAACAAATTCTCTTGTGGCTTAAATAAATCGGTGAACATCGAATCTTGAATTTTCCTATTAGTACCCTCCGTAGAATTAGAATAATTCTGATTATTTTCCATCTTTTTATCTCTTAGGAACTGTAAATAATTAAATTGAACAACTTACTTGCCTGTTTTTTCGATTGCTGCATCAAAAAGCCTCGCCGTAGCCCACTACGCCTACGTTTTTTTCTTTGCACTCGGAAAAGCATTCTTCGTAACTTGTTCATTTAATTTATTTACAGTTCCTTACTTCAGAATTATCTTGATCATTTTCTTTTTTCACATTATTAAACAGACCCATTTCCTTTGTAGCCAAATTACTTCTCCTTTCAACGTTCTACTATTTTAGCATTTTACAATAGTAATTTCAACACACTGCTATAGCTTGCTTTAATTACTTCTCTGTTTTATTGTTAATTTAGGAGAAACATTAAGAGACTTCGCTACTGCATTTTCGGTTTCTTTTAGCTCCTTAATAATATGATGCCGCATCTGTGTAACTTCTTTTGAAACATCCAATAAATGGTTAACCCATTCATCATAATCATTTTGTGATACCTCTATAGGATTTTGTAAAATTCCTCTAGAAGATAAAATTAAATGATATATGATATTTTAAGTTCTATTGATGCTATTTTCCCATTGTCATCTGCATGAACCTCTACATCTAATAAATCCATCTCTGTTAGTACCTCCTGTAAGGGTTTAGTATAAAATTCATTTAATATCATAACATTTCCTCCTATAACCTTTTAATCTCTGAAAATCTAATAACCACCTATTTCTTCCATCCAATAATACAATGTACCCTTTACCACAAAATAATCATATTTAAATCATAAAAAAGAGCCAGCTTTTGTACTGACCCTTCTCTCTTAAAACATTGTCATCTTGGCTGTCGGTTCTGCACCTGTATGTTGCCCGGATTGTCCGGCTTCCCTATTTGAAACTTGGTTTCTTAAACTCAGTTTTTCTTCGTTTCTCTCTGTAAAGAACCGCAGTATAGTTTCCGGGATAGTTGCAGTAACCTCTGTGCGGAGTAACCGATTGGCAAATGAAGCCTTTCGTACATTTTGAGTATTGGTTACTGCCTGACTTATTGGCGGGAAGCAAAAAACACAATCATACAAATTATCTTTAAGACTGTCCCTATATGCCTCAAACGCCATCACTGGTACAGGGATTACTAAAGAGTCTTGTCCAAGTATTTTCAGTAACCGGAATCCTTTTCCCATCTCTCCAAATCTTCTTCTGACTTCATTCAATTTAATTGGATTGGCATGTATGCTAATCTGTAACATTTCACCTACAATAGGAAGCTTTACTATTGGCATTACAACTGCAGGTAACATTCCTTCAGCAAAAAGACTAAAAAATCTTTTTTCTGTCCAGCTGTCATTATCCCAATATTCTTGTATAGATTCTCCGTGCGCAGGCATCCCTTTAAAAGAACGCTGTTCTTCCACATTTTCTTTCCAGACAATTTTTTCATTCTCATATTCCAGAAACATTACTGCCGAATCTACTACAAACTTTTGGAAGTTATCCATGTTTACCGGAAAACCGCTTTCTTTCACCGTATCGTATACATATGCCCCTACTACATCCCCACTTTTATCTCTAAAATGGAATGACTCAGGATACCTCTTCATAATGTCACTTCCTCTCCAAAATTATGGGCAGCCAAAATTACTTTGCTGCCCACTCACAACTTTTCCAAACCTCATCACTCTTTACTCAAAAAAGTCAGGATTAACAACATGCTTAACACAAACGGCGATGCCATCAGCGATATGATTTATGCAGATGACAACGCCAGCAGCTATTCCTACAACTACCACCATAACCATTCCAGCTACCGCAGTACCATTAAGCTTTGTCATAACCCCTTTTTTGTTATCTTCCATGTCTCTCACCTCCTTTCCAGGCTGATTTGCTAAAACACAACAAAAGCGACCTGGCTTAACCAATACCAAGTCGCTCATCTATAAAAATTGCCATGCAAGAACCTGCACTTTAAAAACCATCTGCCTTTAGGCGTCCATCTTTCAACATCTGCCCTATTCTGTCATACAAAACCTTTGACTCTCTTACTGCCCTTTCCTCAATTTCCTTAAAAGTATAATTCTCCCCTTCCAGCTGAATCCACTCCATATCGGACACATTGTAACCATGGCTGTACTTAATAATCTGTTCTGGGTCGTAATAAGGAATTCCGGCTGCCAGCAGATACCACTGCAGGCCTGTCCTAGTTTCCGGCGGAAGCCTGTCCTCCAAGTATGACAGCAAAGCATCTTCTTTTGTTTTTGCCCACAAAAACTCTATTGGACACTTATCAATATCAGTAAGAATTTCGCAGGCTTCAACAACATAATCCTCTATTACAAACTTGACCCGACATACATCTTTTTTCATTAATATACCTGATAAATTACGTATACTGTCCACCTTATTCCACTCCCTTCAGATTAATTCCAAGTTCCATACATCTATTTCTCAAATAAGATCCAGCTTTTGGGCTTGGAATTTCCACATCTGCCAAATCCAAACATTTGGGAAGATATTGGCCTAAATCATATTTCTTCGCCACAAAATTAATTACTTTCTGGTTATCAGCATGAAAAGGTTTAGAATACATCAGCTTTAAGCATTCTCTAAATGGCACGTGTTCATACTTTAAATCATGCTCAAACAAACCAAGCCCAAAATCAAACAGCGGGGGAATCTGAAAACCTGTGCCCCCCTGTAGTATACCAAAATTATTGATATGTCTGTCCTCATTACCTGTCAGATAATCAAGCAATGTCATGGTAATAAGGTAATCCGTATAATCAAGTCCAGAAAAACCTTGTACACTCTCCAGAACAAAATCCCATTTTTCAGCAATAGGTGCCCTTGTGTCGAAATAAGAATTCTGTATATCTATAATTCTCTTAAACGAAACATATCTTAAATCAGGAGCAAAATCATAAGAGCATACACCATACTGCGTTCCCATCCAATCAGTAATTTTGCATAACTGTTGCTGTAATACCTTTGCACACCCTGACGGAAGCTGTTTTCCAATTTCACTGGAGATTACCTCCACAAGATAATCTTTCCAATACTTACCTTGGTAGAAAAACTGTTCTTTAACATACATCCTCTCTTCCTTAACATACCATTTTCTCTGATTTCCCTTACTAGAGGAAATCAGCTGCAGTTCCGACATCTTCCCAGTCTCAAAGACAGGGATTACTTTCTTATCAAAAATCTTCATGCCGTGGATTTCATAATCTTTCAAGCAAACACTCCTCCGTCCATAACTATATTACCACACTAAAGCAGAATATCCCATAGCAAATACACAAGCACCAACTAGCAGGCAGTAAACAAGTAATATCATGTATTTCACCTTTAGAATAATCTCATACAGCTAATCATCATAATCATTTCTTGCCTCCTCTAACCAGTACTCAAGAGTTCCACGGTCTAAACCAAAATGGCCGGCGACCTCATAAAGCTCTTTTTCATCCCAAAACTGCATTATATAATTTTTTAATCCCTCTATCAATAATCCTTCATCTACCCAATCCAAATGTTTAATGCACTCTACCAGCGCACGCTCCTTTGTTGGGAGCAGTAACATAGGATTAGATTTGGAAGGAGCCACTTTGTACCCATAATCTATTGTCTGGTTATACTTTAAAGTAATAAAATATAATTCACTATTATGCAATAACTCCTCACTGGTTTGTAAAGTATAATGTGTAGTATTAAACATTATTAATCCAGCGAAAGAAAGGGCGGAGCTGCCACACAATACCGTTTTCTCTTCTATTAAATCTTCAGCTGAAATCACTTAAATCATGCCTCCATTTTTTTAAAACATCCCCGGATTTTATTGACAAAGAAATTGCATAATACCTTCCTAAAGCCACATCAAATAACGGTTTATCTATTTTTGCACCTGTCTCAGCATTTACAAGTTCTAATTTATCCCATGCTATTTTATACTGCACAAGGACAGTATCGTTAAATGGAATATTGTTCCACTCTGCACCGCCACGGATTTCAATGAAATCAGCCAATTTCTTTATATCAACATCAAAAAAATTTGTTATTGCATAAAAATCATATAAATCTTTTGTCCTACGGAAACGCTTCCTTGTGGTGATGGCTATCAGCTTATCGGCAAGCATCCTTTCCACGGTGAAAGCATCAATATCTGTAAATTTCAAATCATAATGCTTTATGCCATATGAAATATCATGCAGGCCGACATCAACACCCAAAACTTTGTGCCCATCTTCTGCATAAAAATCTATCCCCCCTGACATCCTTTCCTGAATCTCTTCTTTAATGGAATAACTTTCTACATAGCCCATATCTTTAAACTTCTCTGCTATTTTTTTAAGGATACTCTTTACACCCTCATAATCACCTTTCCTGTCTACTGAAAAATCAATGTCATGTGTCATTCTGCTGTACCCGCCTAAAAGCTGGTTTAGCATGTAACCGCCTTTAAAAGCATAGCTACAACTCATCTGGCGTGAGAGAACCAATACCATATAGTCTAAAAGTTCTGTTTCCGAAGCATCTTCTTTTAATGGCGGCATGGTATCTAAATCCTCATTACCAACGTGCTTTTCGCCGCCAAAAATATTCATTACCTTCGTTTCTTCCATCGCAACCTCCTGTTATGTTTGGCCGTCGGATAAAAAACACACTGCTCCCTGTGCTATTTTGAACAACATAGACAAGAAACCCACAAAACACCACCCAACCCTGCTCTTTTTACTCAACCCGTCTGCTCTATGCAACACCCATAATTACTTAACCCAGATATACCAAGCCATAATTTTGCCATTTTGCGCAAAATGATTGTTAATCACCTAATGCGCATTATCTAATAATCCTGTCAGCCTCTTCCCTAGAAATCTGATATTAGCTCATAACCTCCATCCGAATCCAAACTGTTCTTTCTGCAGTCAGGAATACTTTCTGCTTTTGCACCCTCAGGTAACTGCACTCATATCCCCCACAGTATCCCTGGCAGGCTTATCCCCGCCAAAACAAACTATTTTCTGCAATTTATTTCTCCCTTTTACAACCTCTAACTGCTGATGCTTATTATACCACTTCTAGTGCCAGCCTACAATATCCCGTCAAAATAAACTCAACTTCAATACAGGTTCACCGCCTCTGATAATGACTTAACCGGCTTATAAAACACAATGATATCTGCCAGCCCATCAATAACAGCTATCACTCAAGAACAAAACCAATAACATCCTTTTTAAACATCTCCCCAATCACTTCATCCTTGACATGCACAACTACAGGAGTCTGCAGGTCTAAGCTAAACAGCCCCAGAACACTGGCCCCGTCAACCATAAATGCCCTGTTACGGTTCTGGACCATAATGTCGCAGTCATACTTTTCTGCACAACCTGCAAATGTTTTAACATCCTCCACTGCCCTCAAATTAACTAAAAAACTCATTAAACTACCTCCTGTTCGCTAAATAATCTACCTAATGATACACATTAATAACTTGTACAAACCATCTCTTCCCTCGTAAAACTATGCAATACACAAATCACAAAATTCTGCATACAAAAACACATGGCATGCTTTTCCATGTGTTATTACAATGAAATTTTTATTTTAGATCAGAAATAAAATAGGAAGGGCACAGAATTCCATACCCTTCTTTTATTTACTTCTTGACGCTAGATTTATTATCTGCCAACTACATCTTTTTTTAGTAACTGCACTTTTCCAATGACAGTCCAGAATATTCAACAATTTCCTCTAACGGCAACCTTCCGACTTTCAGCACCCTTATTGCTGTGAACTCCTTTTCTTCTTCTCTTCCTTCTTCTCTAATCCATTTTGATGGTCTTCCCATTTCTTTGTTTCCTCCTTGGCTTTAGATTTTTTCATCTGCTCCATGTACTTAAAATCATCAATGACGCCATGCAACACCTATTAATAAAATTAACCAGATCGTCATCTGCTTTTACATTTTTCGAAAATCTGGGCAGGTAAGCCATCACCACGTGAAACAATGGCCTGCTAGGTCTCTCCAGATCTTCAGGTAAATTAAAATGTACTCTCGGTTCTGTTATTTCATTCCCACTCACGTCCCACATTGAATACTGGGCAATTGTTTCTGTATATTTCTGCGGGGTATCTCTAATGATCCACACACTGTAAGCGGGATAAAGATTATTATGCCCTTTCTGGCTCTTTCCAACTTTCACCAGCACAGAACTTAACATCCCTGCTACATAGTATTGTGCCCTGTAACAGATAGGATAAGCTGATTTTAATTCCCTCTGCATTTCCAAATCAAACATAATCTGCATTTTCTTTTATTCCATGCCGGGGCCTGTCCACTCACCAAAGTATCAGGGTGCCTATTTAATTATTTTTTTACTCTTTTTTAATAATCATAAAAGTTCAATCATCAGTAATTGCCTCTCCATTATTAAATGATTCAATTAACATTTGTGCAATTTCTTTTTCATAATTACCACATAGACAATTCATATCTACTATAACTCTTGAAAAGAAATCTTTGAATTTATCTGTTTTGAAATCAATTTCATATTCTTTTGGTATTTCTATAATGATCTTCATAGATACAATGCCCCCTTAGTTGAAATGTCTCTTCCATTGGCTAAATATTGTCTTTTATATCCTGAATCTGCGGGCCTAACCTCAAAACTATTTTGGAAAAACTGTTTGATATAAATGAAAGTTCAATGTTTGCTTTTGCAAAGCAATACCCATTAATCCTGTAAAAATAGCACGATTTGCAGGAGTTCCCCCGTGTATGTTCCGTTATGTGGCACGCTATGTTGGCCAAGTTATTGATCACCTTCCTGTGCCTGCTGTTTCCCATCAAACAGGCTTTCCACCCATTCATAGAAATCATCATTCAGTAAATAGGCTTTAATCAGATGAATTAAGCTATCTGCCCCAAAATTCAACCGTACCATAGGATAATACCGGCTAAATGCCTCCTTCCTGCCGCCTATGTCAGAGAAAATTCTCTCCCAGTCACAATCCCGCAATAAGAATTGTCTATTCTGCCGAAGCAGAAAACCACAGCGCCTATCCGGATCATCTTCCAGCAATTCCTTGTAAGAATCCTCCTCCAGCACTTCATGATAAATCTTAAAGTTGCCTTTTATCCATTCTTCTCTTTTAGGCGGAATACGATCGCCCTTCTCATAATACAGGAAATCCTCCGGTTCAATACAGTCGTATTCTTTACGGAGTTCCCGTTCCGTTTCAGCAGACCGGTCGAGTGCCTCTGCTAACAAGCCAGCAGGATCTGATTTTACTTTCTCCTCTATGCTGTCTTCGTTCAACTCCTGCCCCTTGAGTTTCTCCAAAGAACCTTTTTCCTCTTCAAGATACTTATCTATATACCCACCCACATCAAATTCATCACCTATGCATTCACTCAATGTCTCTCTAATCTCCCCATACAAAGGCTTCCCGTCTTTGTCCTCAAGCTTGGTAATCCTGTACAAATCTATTAAACCAAAGCCTGCAGTAAGATATTTTTTGAGGGTGCTTGAAAACCCTCTTGTTCCCGGCAGATAGGATAAAAATTTTTTCTCCCATCTCTCCCATACAACATCCTTCGGAAAATTCTTATTTACAAATTCATAAAACTCAGCATCATGTTCACCAAGATAATATTCTGTGAATAAATCCAATTTCTCACCAGAGTTTAAAGGAAGTTTGGATATTCTTTCAAAAAACCGGTTAAGTTCACACCTTGCAGGTATGTCTATTGGCTTCTCAAGTACTTCGTTTGCAATACTTACTGCCTTTTTACACTGCCCCCTTGTAATATCACCAAAGACAAATGCTTTGTAACCGAGCCGGTCTTCCAGCAGACACGCAACGGCAAGTATTAAATTATGGTAAGGCTCCCCCTGCGTCTTGGCATCCCATATAGACCATCCCTGCCTAAATCTTAAATCATCCTCTGGAAACCTCTCCCTGACCTCTTTTGGTATAAGGGCAAGAATAGCATCCTCCGCCTCTGGAACTATTTTGTCTTCTTTTACAGCATTACTCCACAGATAATATTCCTCCGCACATCTCCCTGTACTATAATCGCCACAAGAACACCACCTTCTTGACTTTTCATCACCATTGACGTATTCCCTCTCCTCTGTTCTTACAAGGCAGATGCCCTTTTCGCCGCCACGCGAGATTGTTCCGCACTCTGCAAAAGGAAGTTTCTCCATCAACAGCAAAGTTTCATCGTACACATTTTTCCATTCTTCCATTGTAATACTGTGTGACGTTGCTTCATAAATAAAAATACCCATAACGGAATCCTCCTTAAAAAGACAGAATGGCTTTTCAGCCACCCTCCCTGTTTTTATACTAAAAAGCCACCCGAAAGGCTTCAGATCCAAATCTGCTACCCATACCCTCCTTTCAATAATCTGCACAAAAATACATGGTTCTGGTAAGTCTTTTGTTAACACTTTTTTATAATCCTATCATTATGTAAAAAGTGTTTTCATATCCCCAAAACAGCTGGCTAAACTTGATAAGGCCATCCTACCATTGATAGCTATCCCTTTCAACCCAACTATATCCTTTATAAACAGCAGACAACACCCGAATATTTGAAAATTTCTAACTTCCCTAAAAGCATTTGTGATTTCTTCAACAGGTCATCTGCACTGCTGTCCACAGTATGCATAAGTGCACTCAGCTCCTCTATAGAAGCATTTATCTCCTCTGTTGCTGCGGCATTCCCTTCTGCCACCCCATCAAGCTTTCTCATTTCTTCTTTAATGCTTTGAACCTCCGCCGCCATCTTTTCCACTGCGCATTCAATTTTTCCCACACTATTACTGGCACTGGCAATACCAATATTCAAAGAATCAAAAGAATTAATAATCGACCGGATTCCTTTTGTATTATTTGTATTACTTTGGATAACATCCGTAATTACACCTAAACATTCAGCAAAATCATTTTTTATCCCAGAAATGATATCCTTGATAACAGAAAGCTCCCCATCTGTACTTTGTGACAGTTCCTAGATGCTGCTGGCAACAACGGCAAATCCTTTGCCCTTCTCTCCGGCACGTGCAGCTTCAATAGATGCATTTAAGGACAGTAATTGTGTTTCTGATGCAATCCCCTCAATAGATGCGATAATATTAGTCATTTTTCCTACAGTTTCATTTGTCTTTTTTATTTTTCTCTCAATCTTGGTTACAGCAGTATCCATCCCTGTACTTGTATTCTGTACCTCTTTGATTCGTTCCTGCATCTGCCTGCTGTTTTGCTCCAGTGCCTTTGTCACCCTGGCAATTTCAGAAACCGAAACACCAACTTCAGAGGATGCCTCTGCCATTTTCCCAATGCTAAATGCTACTGCCTGTGTTGCTTGTGCCTGTGCAGTTGCTCCCTCAGCCACTTCCTCAATTGCCTTTGTTATCTCCCGTGAGGCGGCAGACACTGTCTCTGCTATACTCTTAAGTTTGCATGATGAATCGCTTACAGTGTACCCAACCTGAACAGAAGAGCCTATGATATTCCGTAAACTGTCAGAAATGCTTATTGTGGCATTTGTCATTTCTGCAATCTCGTCTCTTCCGCTGGTCGCCTTAACAGCACAGATAAGATTCCCCTCAGCCACAGCTTCCACAGTTTTTGCAGCAATGCTTATCTGCTTTGCCATCCGACCGGCAACAAAAAACACAATCACCGAAACTATGGCAAACGATATTATGCATACTGCCACAATAAATACTGTCATCTGCCGGATACTCTCTTTCACTTCTTTTTGCGGTATGCCTACAAACAACATCCTGCCTTCTATCGGCACATAATAAGCATAATAACTTTCACCCTGTACATCGACATCCCTGTCAAAATATTCTTCATTCCCTTCCAGCATTCAGGCAATAACTGCTTCCCTGCTTTTGTGCCTTCCACCCCTTCTATGGAGCTTTCTTTCCGTATATCACCCTTAAACACAGTAATATCAATATTCTGCTCTTTGAAAGCATTTACATCCCCGGAAAATCTTTCTAATGCAACCTACAGCCTGTCTGAATTTTCCTTCTCCAGATTTGCTGCAGACATTATCCCGGAGCAGACACCTATGATCACACTAACTGCAAACAAAGGGACTAAAACAAGCAGCAATAATTTCATTTTGATTTTCATTTCACTTACAGCCGGATTTTCATTAGCACCGGACTTTCCCCCTCTCTTCTCATAATTTAATATTTGCTTTAGCATGCACTAAAATGTTGCCTATGTAAAAAACATATTTTCAATGTTTGCTAAAAGCCATGCTATCATGTGAAACAATAGCTGATGTACTCGATGCACCTTCTCTTAGATTATAAATTACAACAAAAAAGCACTTACTTATTATTAGTAAATGCTTTAAATCTCTGTATAGCCCAGACGCTAAAATACTGAAATATTCTTCGCCCCTTACTCCACACCATCAAACAACTGCTCAAAATCAATCTTAATGTGCGGAAAATGGATTAAATGGATTTCTTCCTTATTTTTACCTGTCACTGTATCAACTAAAAAATATTCAGGTTCACTATTTCTATAATCAAGATCAAACATCTCAATAGTACGTTTTTGTATATCAATAATCCAATATTCTGGAATTTCCTCTTCCCGATATATTTCCTTCTTTTCTGTCCTGTCATATTTTGCAGTAGATGGTGACAAAACTTCTAAAACGAATTGCGGTGCATTTATAAAACTATTTCCTTTTCTGCTTCTGATCTGGCAATTTATAGACGCATCCGGAATAACAACTTTTTCACTGTCATCACTCATTTTCCATCTATATTGTACATTATCCGGATATACCCTGCATGTACTATCTTTTAACTGATTATATACCATATTAACAAAATTGGTTATAACTGTAGAGTGATCCGGCGTTGCACCTGCCATATCAGTTATCTGCAAGTCTAAACCCATTATAATTTCCCTCCTTCCATATTCTCATTGTATCAAAATTTATAATTTTTTCAAGCTGCTTTGATTCCTGCCAGCTTTGACGCTTAAATTTTATTTCTGATTCTTAAAATGCTGCACCCGGTCTGGTTCAGCGGTGCTTTTTCCTGCCATGCACAGAACACATGCAGCTGCTCCGGGAAGACAGTGCTAAAGAACAGGCGTCTGGAACCGCTGTCTTTTCCGGCTGATGTTACGTATGCCAGGACTTCCCTTGCACCGAAGATATTTGTGAGGACACGGCGGACACCCGTGTAATACTCTCCGATTTTTTCATCGGAAAGGACAAAATCATCCCAGACAGAAAGACGACGGCCATGTTTTGCAGGCCTTCCCCTTTTTCCGGTAGGTTTTGGTGCGGGGTCATAAATAACAGAATCACATCTGGCATTACAGATAATATCCAGGTTGGAATAGTCATTTACAACGCAGACAAGGTCTTTCTTGGCATACCAGCTGTCACATAGGATAACCACATTTTTCTTTGTGCAGAATTCAGGCATAACCTGTCGGACCATGGATGCGGCTAGTTCCAGTTTGGACTTCTTTTTCTTCCACATGCGGTACCCTAAGGGCACAGCCTGGTAAACCACTTTGCGGCCATTCCAGACAGGGATACAAAGCATCAGGCTTACAAAGCAATGCCCATTCAAATAGTTGGAGCCATTATGTGCAGCATGGTCAAAGAGTTTTGACGCATTTTCAAACTTTTTGCCAAACTTCGGAACCATGGTATCATCAATGCACAGAAAAACCGGCTGTGATTCCAGCAGTTCAGGAATTAGTTTCAGTGCCATGGAAGCTGTAACATTCATGAATCTGGAATAATCCACTTTGGCATAAGAGCAGGCATAATAGAATGCATTCAGGGATTTTTCTGTAATTCCGGATAAAAAATGTCTGTATAAAGAACGGATGGAATGGGCGGATTCCATCGCCAGCATGGATAAAACCAGCAGGAATAAAGATTCTGCTGTAGGTAAGGGACAGGTTTCAAAATAACAATGAAAATATTGATAAAGTCTACCAATCAGGTTCTTTTTATTGTATAATAAATTTGACGTATGGGATCACTTTCCTTTGTAATGTGTTTTAGCAAGTTCATTATACAACAAAGTATCCTGTACGTTATTCTTTTTTACAAAAAACTTGTAAAGTGGTGTACAGTAATAGATGAATTATTTTCTATATCAACACCAGAACAAATTGCAATATCCCCCGTTTCTTCATCAGAGCCATGCAAAATGGCTGTTGAAGTCTGTCTTATTGTCTGCGCCGCTTCTGCCACTTGTTTTGCAAAGTTTCCTCCTGCAACATTTCATTCTGTCTTTCTTGTACCATCCCTTGCTATCGGATAGTCTGTTGTTCCAATTCCACTAACACTCATTTTTTAATTTCTCCATGGTTATCATCATTTTATTGGTAGTTCTTCCGTCATTCAGAACCACCCATGCCATATAATTCTGATGAATAGTCCCTGCCAAATTCAAAACGTTTGAGAACTAGCTGCCTGTGCAATTTTTTTGCTTTTTTCACTTCCTATTTCATTTGGATAACCTTCAATCCAATAGAGTGTTCTACCATCTGGATATACAATCATGCCTGCGCTTTTCACAGGCGCTGTAAAGCTCTTATCGCAGCCTGGTTCTCTGGACTACAAAACTCCTCTATGTCATTCAGCACCTTTTCTTTCAAAACAGGATTATTTTCCATTTTTGACAAAGCAGCCGGAGAAATTATGACGTGGTTTGTACCTCTCGAATCATTCGTCTCAAGAAACTGGTCACAATTTACTACGTTGCCTACATTCAATGTTACATCATAGTTATCACGAATTTCTCTTGCCAACTCCCCTCCTGTGATTTTTTCAAATAATTGCCTAAAGTTGCTTTCTGCATTTTTTACTGTTGTAGTGTTTCCTTGAATCGTGGCATCTTTTAATATCCCAAGCGACTGTATATCCATATTCCTCAAAAACCTCCCTTTTTCTTCTTAATATTAAAATTTGCCCCCACCAAAGAAAGTAAAACCTCTGTCTGAAATCCCGCATGGTCAGATTCATCACATGCCGAAATATTTAGATTTTTTATTTCTGAACTATCAACGTACAATAACATTGTTTTTTTTGACTTTGGTTTTTCTTCTTCATCATCTTCCCAACCAAAATCCAAATAGTAGCCTCCTGTACCATCTTCATGTATAAACACACCATTACTACCTTTTCCAGTGAATTTACCTGACCACGGTATATCCTCGATTGACTTATACACCTTCTGCCTGAAGGCACTATCCTTTTTCATCCTTAATAAGGATTTCTTTGAGATAATCACATTCCTCCCACCATGTAAGTCATATTTTTCCAGCATTGCGGTATCATACATTTCTGCAATATCTGCGTTTTCATTCACCCGCTGTAAAATTTTCTCAAACTCATCTCCACACTTTATGCTGTTATTCGATAAATTCACAGCATTATTAATTTGTGGCAAAATTGCCTGAATATCCATACTACCAACCTTTCTGCATATGTTATCAATTTTAACCCGGCGGCTCCTCTGTCACTCAGAGCCACTCTGCTCCCCCATTCCTATATCTGCCGGAAACCTGCCCACCTGTACCTTATTAGCGATATAGTAATTATTTATTCAGATATCCTGCTTTTCTTCGTCAGACCATATCTGTTCATAACAGCTACCAATACTCTTAAAGTTATTCACATCTTCTAAGCCACAGTTGAAATATTTGATATTTCATCCGATACTGTATCCATTTCAGCATCAGCAGAAGGCATATTATTATCGGCATCCTGCTCTGAATTTTCATTTGGTGCTTCTGTTGGCTTAGAAATTTCCAAACTCATGGTAGTTTCCATTCCTCCGATACTCATTGTCATCATAAGCACTCTTGAACCATCTGGCTTAACAATAATCTCTGTTGTTGTTTCAGATTCCTGGCTACCTGCCTGTTCCAATTCCTCGTTGTTCTGTAACCAGCCGAAAATTGCTTTATAAATATCTTCTGAAAACCGAACACTCCAATTATTCTTATAATTTTCATTGTCATTATAGGACATGCCATCAAATCCCATAGAAATAATCCCATTATCCGTGCGCTGTGCCAGCCCTTTTATTTCCAAATCAGCCCATATGTAAGCGGCATTTTTATCATGTATCAGATTTGGATATTTATTGAAGTAGGTTTCCGCCAACGCTTCATACTTCTTTATATCCGCCTGGCTCTGTAAAAGGACTTTGCCACCACGACCTTCCTCTCCTGCCCGCACAAGATACTGTATGCCCGTACCGGAATGTGTCCTTAAGGTAAATCCCTGCAATTCCTCCGTTTCCAGCGTTTCAACACCCATAACATTCTGCAGTGCATCTTTCAGTTCGCCGTCCATCACCATAGCATCATAACTCATGGTTCCATGCTCCGAAATCAAAAACTGTTTACCTGTCGTGCTGTCCTGCCTGACCTTGATATCTGAATATTCAAAAGCGCCTATCCGTTCTCCCTGCTTATTGTAGATGTCAAAGCAGCCAGCCTCATTGTCCGGCACAATCCTGTAATTCTCAGATTCATATGTTTCATAGGCAGGCTTTACATTACGTACCGTCGATGCTACCGATGCACGATATGCCTCCAATGCAGAATTTTGTCCTGTCCCCCTCACACCAACTCTTTGAGGAAGAACACTCCCCACCGTATCTACACCAACCATCTTGTTTGCAAAGCCTGTTCTCGAACCATTCTTCTGCACCTTTTCTGTTTCCTGCCATGCAGAATAACCCACTCCAATTCCATTTATGCTCATTTTTCTATTCCTCCATTATTTTTAATCTGGCGGCTCCTCTGTCATTCAGAGCCGCCATGCCCACTATAGTAAGTTCGGGCATATCCTGTTTTACTCCAAAATACCCGCTGCTTCCATAATGTTCTGTTCATATGCCGCAATCGCAGACCCCATAACTTCTGGCATAGCCGTAAATGTATACATATTTATATCCATTGTACGGTTAGCAAGAGCCTCTGCCATAGTCTGCTTTTTATAAGCTATCTCAATCTGCCGTCTCCGTTCCTCTGCTGCTTCATGACTGCGTTCCAGACTTGCTTTCCGCTGTGCCGCTTCTTTCTCCCGTTTTGCTTTATTGATTTCATTAACCTCCCTTACCCGTTCTGGTGAATCACTGCAGCCACCGATATACGTTACACTTCCATCTTCATGGACTACCACACCGCCCGGTTCATAGACAAGTCCCTTTGCCGCAAACGAAGCCGTCAACATTGGAGTGGCATTGAAGAAATCATCTATCTTGCCCTCATAATAAGCTGCCTTTTCCGGATCATTTGCCATCTGCTCCACTATGTTTGGTGCAATCACAACATCACTTCCACTCATACTCTTTCCAATTCTGTCAAGACTTTGCTGATCTTTCCCAACACTCTGGATTCTCACGTTACCATACTTTGACTTTAAATATTCTGTATAGGCATCTACCTTTGATGTGCCTGTTTTCTGCAACTTGTCTATAAAATTAGTCCCATTTGTATCTGCTTTATTAACATCTTTTGACACTGCATACTGATATGCACCTGCCAAAGCTCCATTCACTCCAAAAATGCTCATATCAAATTCTCTCCTTTACAATCAATGCTTTCTGTTGCGGTTCCTCTGTCAGTCAGAACCGGCTACGCCCCCTTAATAATAAGTCCGGACATATAATTTCTTATTCTAAAGTATCTGCTGCCTACATGATATTTCTCTCATAAGCCGCAACTGCCGCACTCATAATCTCCGGTATCTCCGGTGTACCTATATATGTAAACTTGCTCATATCTGTAGTATGATTAGCAAGAAAGCCCGCCACACTTTGTTTCTTATAGAGCAGTTCCATTTGCTGTTTCCGTTCTTCTGCTGCTTTCTGGCTATGTTCCTGATACTGTCTTTTCCTTTTTGCCTTTTCTTCATCCTCGGCTTTCATTTTGGCCTCTATCTTTGCCCTTACTTCCGGTTTTAAGTCACCACTGATATAGTGTGTTACAGTACCATCCGGATGAATGACTATACCAGAGGAATGAATTTCATGCCCCATTGCTGAAAGCTCTGCCTGATACCTCGGCACTGAATTAAAATAATTCTGTATCTTTCCTTCGTAATAGGCTGCTTTCTCTGGATCATTTGCCATCTGTTCCAAAATATTCGATGCAATCACAACGTTTCCAGTTCCTGCTGTTCCTGCACCAATGCGGTCTATGCTACTTTGGTCTTTCCCTACATTCTGAACGGATACACCTGCACCGTATCTCTGCTTTAGATATTCTGTATAGGCATCTACCTTTGACGTACCTGTTTTCTGCAACTGGTCTATAAAATTTGTCCCATTTATATCTGCTTTATTGACATCTTTAGATGCTGCATACTGATATGCACCAGCCAAAGCTCCATTTACTCCAAAAATACTCATATTAAATTCTCTCCTTTACAATCAATACTTTCTGTTGCGGTTCTTCTGTCAGTCAGAACCGATTATGCCCCCTTACAATAAGTCCGGGCATATTTATCATAGTCCCCCTTATGCTTCCACAAAGTTCTTCTCATAAGCCGCAGAAACCGCTTCCCTTGCTATGCTAGTCGTCTTATAATATCTTTCATCTTCCTGCTGCTCCCGTAATTTCCGCTTGATTGCGTTTTCTTCGGCAATCCGTTCATATTCTGCTGCTTTTTCTTCCTTTTCCCGTTTCCGTTCTGCAAGCATACGCAATTCTTTTTCAGACGGTCCCATAAAGCCGCCCTCTGTGCAGGTAGTCCAATTTGCAATTTCTCCATTTTCATCTAAACTAATCAAAACAGAAACAGCTCTAGGCGGCATTTGAGATTGTTGTATAAATGCGTCTACAGTATTTGCCACTTTTTGTGCCAGCGCAGGGTCATTGTCCATTTTTTCCTGTAAAGCAGGGGGCACAAGAACTGACTTTTTCCCGAATGTAGATTGATACCTTGCTTGACACTCCTTACTATTCATTGCCGGCGCTGCACCGCTCGGCTTCCAGTTTACCACTTTATCATAATCTACATTATCATCAAAAAACTTTTCAAAAGGGAAATCAGTCCGACACCATATGCCAGACGGAATTTTTGAGGCGTCCACTTGATGAATTTTCATTTCGGGATATTTCCCCTTCATCATTTCCTCAAAACCCTGTCCTGTTACAGTTCCCGCTGCTTTTGTCGCCGCAAGTTCCGCAAAGTTCACGCCGCCGCTTTTCCCTGTTTCCTGCAACTGCTCCGTAAAACTTGTTCCACTTGCGGCTGCTTTTTGTGTCCTGTTTGCATATTGGTATGCACCCAAAACATCATTAACTCCTAAAATACTCATATTAAATTTTCTCCTTTACAATCAATACTTTTGTTGCGGTTCCTCTGTCAGTCAGAACCGACTATGCCCCCTTGATAATAAGTCCAGACATATGTTTATTATTTCTTAGAAACAAGGTTCCTCATAATTCCATAATATTCTTTTCATACGCATTGAACACTACCTGATTTACCAAGTTTCTCTTATAGCATCGTTCTTCTATCTCCTGCTCCAACATCTTCCGTTTCAAAGCACTTTTCTCCGCCAATTTCTCATATTCAGCGCACTTTGCTTCTCTCTTTTTGCGTGCCTCTACAAATTCAGATGATGAAACGGTAATCCGTCCGGGACCGGTAACAGTGCAGTTCCGCACATCCCCATTTTCATCCAAATCAAATACATAGCTTTTTCCTGCCTGATGTTCTGCTACGTTATAACCATAAGATGCTGCCACTGTGTTATCCCATCGGTCATAATCCTCCTTCCATGCCTGCAGCTTTGCCATTATCTGCCGGGCATACTCAGGATCTGCATCCATCTTCTGCTGCAAACTCTCTGGTACAAGGATTGCAATCCGTCCAGAGCCTACACTATTATAATTCCTTTGCAAGTCACTACGCATCTGCGATGGATTTGCTCCTTCAGGTTTCCAATCATTCAAAGCATCCGCACTTGTATTCTTATCAAAATACTTCCAAAACGGGAAATCATTTCTCTGCCAGTTGCCGGAAGAAATATTGGCATTTCCCACATGGGTTATAACATCGTATTGTGGAAAAGCATCTTCAAAATTCGTTGCACCTGCTTTTCCAGTGCTGTATGCCTTGCTAATAGTTGAAATATAATCTGTAGCACCTGCCATTTTCTTTGCATAAGCTGTCTGAAAAGCACTTGCTGCCGTTTTATCCGTTATTTTACTTATACGTTCCTCATAAGACTCACCCATATAGTGATTGGCGCCAGTTGTCCTCATTTCATTAACACTTCTCAATGAGGCCTCCTTCTCTGCTGCTTTTGTCGCTGCAATTTCTGCAAAACTTCTGTCTGCATTCTTTTCTTTCATTGTACTGGTACGGCTGCCTATACCATACTCCCACAATTTACCTGTCACTCCAAAATCCATCTTCATTCCCCCTTTCATTTTTCATCATCATGGACAGAATGAACACCCTGCCCTTGACCATATAATCCATTGTCCCATGATACTTCTCTACCGTATTTTTAATGTTTGCAAGCCCCATCCCATGATTTTCCTTATCCGGTTTATCTGTCACTGGAAATTCCTCCCGTGGCCTCCTCACCAGTTTCCCATCAATGCTGTTCTCCACCTTCAGTACAAGAAGATTTCCTTTCTGCAAGGTCACGAACCGGATAAAAGCATCCGCTCCAGGTTCCTTTTCTTTCAGTTTCCTGCACGCCCGAACGGCATTGTCAGCAGCATTGCCAAGAATAATCCCTATATCGTAACTGTGGATTTTCAAATCCTGCGGAAACACCAGCTTATCCGCATCCATCTCCAAGTCCGGAACAAGCCGCACCGCCTCATGGTATTTCATGTTAAGCAGAGTATCCGCCACTGTATTCCCTGTGCGAAAACGCATATCTAACCGGTCAAAGGTCTGGTTCAAATCAGCCAAATATTCCTGCAGCTCCCCTTTTTTCCTCCATAGAAAGCTGCCCAATCACGGCAAGGGTGTTTTTCATGTCATGTTTCATGCCCCGTATCGCAGAGTAGATACGTTCCATTTCTTCCATATGTTCCTGCAGGCTTCTTACCTGGTTTTTCAAGATAACCCTCTCACTTTTTGCCTTGTTCCGGTAAACCATATCCTGAAACAGCTTTACTCCATACAGAATAGAAAGCAGAGACAATAGCAGGATTGCCGGAAGTACGATGGTCAGTATGGGATACCTGTCATACAGCATTTTCGGTACATTATCCTCCAGTGTCACCATGATAATCCGCAACAGTACACAAATAAGAAGCCCCGCTGCTGCCGGGATAAGAAGAAACATCAACTCTGTCCTATGAATTTTATAATCCTTTTCCTTAAAATCCCTTACAATCTTTCGCAACGATATAAATAACAGCATGGCAATTACCAGATATTGAAAAATCTGCACTGCCAACATACTGCCGTTCAGTGTCATCATAAGAGCCCTGTCTGACTTAAAAAGCCCTTTCTCTACACACCGATTCCATATAGCAGCCACGCCATCCCCCATTATAGCCAGCAGGATAACGGCGGCGTATTTGCTAATATCTGCAACTGCCTGAAAAGCTACTACAAGAAAAACTGTAATCAGACGGAATGCTTTGTAAAAGCACAGGGCAAGAACAACTAAAATGCAAAGCGACAATGCCAGTTTCCATACCGCCTCTCTGTAACCGTTATATCCCGTACCCAAAACTTGATTAAACATCCCTGATATTCCATACAGCCCTGCCGCATACAAAACTGCCACACACAGGCCATTCCACCGGCTTTTCCATCTGCTTTCCAAAAAGCTCCCCAAAAAATACTGCAGGCAGTATCCTTGAAACAAAACTACAGCCATATATAACAGTTCCACCATTTTATACACCGGGTATCCCTCCATTCTGCAGGTACCACATATATGCCTTTACAAAATCCCCATACCTCTTCTTAGTCAGATAAACTTTATCGCCGTTTGTAATGGTTATACTGTCATTGTCATATTCCGTGATATGTGCCATGTTCACAATATAGGCCCGATGGCAGCGGTAAAAATCTTCCCCAAGCTACCCCTCCAGTTCTTCCATTGTTGCATAGATTTCTATAATGTCCTTTGACCTGGCAGTATGGATTTCCACCTTTTTTGCCACTTCACCTGCTGCCCGTTCCAGCACTTCCTTGAATTTGTTTTCATCCACAGGCTTTAACAGGTAATGAAAAGCATACAGGTCGAGAGCATCAAACACATACTCCCTGTTACCCGTGACAAAGATTAAAACAATATCATCCTGCTTTTCCCGCAGCCTCCTCGCCGTCTCAATTCCATCCATGCCATCCATCTGTATGTCAAGAAAAACGATATCTAACCGTTTTCCTGCCCCAAGCACCTCCTATCCTGTGGCATAGGTGTCCAGACAGCAGTCCGGCATCTGCTTTCTGACCAGCCTGCTGATCTGATCCAGTATCACTTTTTCATCATCTACGACTGCGATATTCAAAATTTATCACCTCAAATTCTATAATGGCATCTACTTGTTATATCGACAAAAAAAATCCGTTTTGGGGACGTATGGAGTGAATCGCCTGCTTTTCGGGAACGAAAGGAAAAAACTTTTTCAAAAAAATCTTAAACACTCTAAAGTTTTTCATACTTTATCCGATATTAACTATTTCCACAAAAACCAGAAGTATGATATAACACTATGAATACATGTTTGCTATCAATAAAAAATCGTCGCTATGGTGATTATCCCATATACGACGATTTCCGCTCTTTTAATACCCTTTGCAGACATCCACCCATTCCACATATCCTGAATATTTCTCCAGTTCCGGAATGGTAAGCTCTATCGCACTGTTGGAACTACCACAGGCAGGAAAAACTGTATCAAAGCGTTTTAATGATACGTCCAGATATACCTTCACACCCTCATTTACCGCAAACGGGCAAACTCCGCCCACTGCATGTCCCACCAATGTTTCCACCTCATCCATTGAAAGCATTTTTGCCTTTTTCCCAAATTTTCCCTTATATTTTGGATTGTCGATCTTCGCATCCCCAGCCGCCACAATCAGCACCGCCTCATTTTCCAGCATAAAAGAAAGTGTCTTTGCTATCCTCTGAGGCTCACAGTGTAATGCTTTGGCGGCAAGCTCCACTGTTGCACTGGACTCATCAAATTCCTGAATCCTTTCCTCCATGCCATTTTCCCTGAAATATGCCTTTACCTTTTCGATTGCCATTGTTCTCCTCCTTTAATTGTCTGGATAAAAAATTACGTTGTAAACAGTACACACTTCATCTGAAACATTATGGTATGCGTGGGGGACATCCGCCCCAAACCGTATGGACTGCCTTTTCTGCAAAAACACTTCTTTCTTACCTATTACCATTTTCAAAGTCCCCTGCACCGGCAAAATATATTCCTCCACTCCCGCCACATGGGGAAGGGAACCATGCGTTACCCCTGCATCAAACTCAATATAAAATACTTCCAGATTCCTTGCCGGATCAAAAGGAAACAGCGGGTATGCCCTCATTCCCCCATCTTCCTCCGTAATCATTTCTTTTTCCGAAAGACCGGCAACTGTATACTCCGTTTCTGGCTGTCTGCAAAAAAAGGATAACGGTATCTTCAGCCCTGTTGAAATTTTCCACAGTACGTTAATGGTAGGCGAGGACTGCCCCCGCTCAATCTGCCCTAACATCGGCTTGCTCACTCCCGTCAGCTCCGCAACCTCATCCAGCGTAAGATGCCTTGTGTTACGGATTTCTTTCAGACGTTCTCCTATCTTTAATGAAACCTGTTCCATGACGCCTCCTTTGTCTGTTTTTACATATTAAATATATTATAACATACACGCAGACGAAAGGAAAGAATTTCTTATCTCAACAATGCCATACTTCCGGTTAATTTATTGACCTTCTTTTTCGGCCCACAGATGGCAATCCCCAAATAATTCAGCTCCGTTTCTGATATATCTTTCATTTTTTCGATAAATTCATCATAGGTTTTACACCCCTGCGCCAAGTCCGAGAAGTCCACCACCGTCAAATCGGAAAATTCCGGTTCATACAGCCTTTCACGGATCGTCTTGATGACCTCCCCGTTTCCCTTTAAGATTGGCACCGGAAACCTGGTAATCCCCAAATGTTCATTTCCTGTCCTGTCATATACATCCGCACCGACAACCTCCGGCATCTGTTTCCCCATCGTGATTCCCATAATCGCTGCCGTGTTTGCAATGATACCAAGCGGCAGGTTTTCGTCAATTACCATGACGCATTTTTCATTCTGTAAATCCATTTCTCAATCCTCCTGGTTTTTTCGGGAGGATTTCTCCTCCTGTTTTTTGGAGGATTTCTCCTCCTTTTGATAGCAGCGGTAAAGATAGGCTTTAGAAAAGCCTGCCCGCTTATATTGTTCCGGCAGTTCTTCCCGTCCCGGAATATCTGCCAATATCTGTGTAATCCCATTTTCCACCCCAAACTGCAAAATTTCCTCTAAGTCAGTGCCGTCCGGTAAATTCCCATCTGGCAGAAATAGAAGGTTCTGCCTTTTTATCCCGACGGTTATATCATGCTCCGCCATAACATATTCCACCGTTTCCGTACCCTTTCCTTGCTTTAGGAACAGCCTGCACTTCTGCATTTCGGATTCATATAGGCAACTGCCTTTTTCCAACAGATACAGCTCGCCAACCACGCAGCATTTCTCTACTCTATATCCATTATCAGCAAGTACAGAACTTAGATAATAATTTGTATACTCAACGATACGAAACATACAATTCAGGCTGCCCTGACAACTGATTTCCTCGCATTTATGTATGTTGTCAAGAATATTCATCTGAGAACAATTACCATATAGTGGATAAACCAAAAGATACCTTCCCATTTTTTTCAGTATCCATCCCTGGCAAATCTCCGTTTCCCATTCAGAAAATAAACTGATAACCTGTTCCTCCAGCCTTACCGCTGATTCATTCATCCGGCTCACGCCCCTTTCCATGATACTCAGAAAGGGAAAGCCCTGCGACTGCTAAAACCGTTCCTACTACGGAAACCCATGTTACCGGCTCTTTCAGCACAAGCACGGATGTCACAACCGTTATCACGGGAACCATATAAATATAAACACTTGTCTTAACTGCACCCAGCATTTTTACCGCAACATTCCATGTGACAAAACAGAGCGCCGATGCCCCAAGCCCCAGATACAGAAAATTAAACAGAACCGTCATATCTGTAAACCGTTCCACTCCAACCTTAAAGTCAAAAAAGAACAATGCCGGAACCATGAAAAGAATGCCGTAAAAGAATGTCCTGCGTGTGGTAAGAATGACCGGATAGCCAAAACTGCTGATTTTCCTTGTGAGTATGGAATAACATGCCCACACAAAAGCTGCCAGAACCGCCAGTATATCCCCTATGGGGTTCAGCTCCAACTCCCGGCCGTTAAAACTGATAAGGGAAACACCAGCCATCGCCACCACAAAACCAATAAAGAAATTTATCCTTAATTTCCCTTCCGACTTCATGAACAGATGTGACAACACCGCTGTAAAAAATGGTGCAACTGATATGATGACGCCCACATTAGAAGCCATTGTATAGGTGAGGGCGATATTCTCCAGCAGATAATACAGGCAAACCCCACACAGCCCTGCCAGAACGAAAGTTATCTCCTGCCTGTGGTCCGCAGTTTTCAGCCGGTGCGGGCAGACCAGAAACAATGCTACAAATCCCATTACAAAACGGAAAAACAGAATTTCCACCGGCATAAAATCTTCCAGCAAGACTTTGGTGGATATAAAGGTCGTTCCCCATATAAGTATGGTAAACACTGCTGCCAAATGCCCGGCTATTCTCCTATTTCCCATCAGATCTATTCTTCCTTTCCATCTGTCCACCATCCCCATCCTTTTCCGAAAAAATTTCACGGTAAATGCCCGGAGCAAGCCCGATAAACTGGTTAAAATAGTTCGTGAAATGGCTCTGGTCTGAAAAGCCCGTCCAGATAGCCACCTCCACAGGCGGCACTTCCTCTGCTAACAGTCTTTTCGCCTCATTGATACGGATTGTTTCAAGATAACGGTATGGCGTGATGCCCTTTGATTTCGTAAAGGCACGCAGCAGCGTTGATTTGCTAAGCCCCGCATAACTGCATATCTGATCCGGATAGATACGCTCTGTAAAATGCTGCTCCATATACTCACAGGCTTTTTCAATCTCCCCACTGCACTCCGGGATACAATTTTCAAAGGGCTGCCCATAATTTTGGATAAGCATTGAAATCAGGAACAGTAAAGTTTCCTCTTTCCCAAAATCATCATTTCCTTTCATAACCATCTCATGCAGCCGCCTCAGATAGAAGGCAGCTTCATCATCATAAATGATATTCTCTGAAAAGCCCGGAAGCTGCCGTTTCCCGCTGACTTCCTCTGCCAGATCAAGCATGACCTCTTTTGCAATATTAAACCCACGGTAATCAAATGTACCATCATCACTCTGCACACAGGCATGATTGTCCCCCGGATTGAAAAGCACGATGCTACCTTTTTCTATGGAATATTCCCTATTCCTGCAGGAAAGCCTGCGTGTGCCATCCTCCACGAACCCTATCACATAATGTTCATGGAAGTGGTTGGGAAACGACTGCCGGGTCCCCTCAAAATGGTATGCCTCCAGCCTTAACCCATCATCATACACCACTGTCCTTGTTTCCTTTTTCATATGGATTTCCTCCTTGTCACACCCATTTTACCCCTTATTATGAACTGCGTCTTGTAAAATATCTTCATTTTTCATTTTCTGAAAAAACCATAATACAAATAAGGAGTAATTCCCTCCACAAAATCACTCCTTAATCAATTCCACTTATTCCATTTTCACTGTTTCTGCCATCTGCACCACATCTTATTACCCTATCCGAACCGTTCCATTCATCAGAATGTCAGCCCGTTCCTCCGGTGTCATTTCTCTGCTCATTAAAATCTGAAAAAACAACTGCATCCTTTCATCAGATTCAACGGTATAGTATTCATGTGAATTGCGGTGGATCACATCAAATATATTATCCAGCTTGATAAAATCCCCGCTGGCATGGCCGTGTCCGGCAAGCTGTTCCAGTGCTTTATCCATGTTATGCAGCTCATCCTCCACCTCTATCAGTAATGCCATATCCTTTCTTTCCAAAACATATCCCCCCCTGTAGAATAATTGTTTTCTCCCATTTTTGACTGTAACTGTATAATTCCCGCTCATACCCCAACAGCCCCTGCCAGCTTTTCCGCACGTTCTTCCGGTGTCATCCCCGGATTATCCAGAATATCTGTCAGGCATTCATACATTTCATCCTCCCCACGCATCCTGACCTCAGCACAGGCGCCATCCTCTATCACATCACACACCCGATCCAGTACACCCAGTATCCCGCCGTCCCTGCCATGTATCTCCCACTCCCCAAGCAGGAGTTTATTCAGTTTCCTTATAGCATCATACAGATAAATCAGATGTGTCATATCCTTAACAGAGAGAACAGAGCCATTCGCCCTTATCTTACGTTCTGAGGCTACCTGCACGCCATCTTCAAAGCCCAGGCGGTATGCCTCGTCCCCATACAGGATATTATACTTTGTCCATTCATCTTCCAGTATATCATATAGTTTCCAACACCTCTTTGACATGCCGGAACCTTTTGAAAATGCTTTCGACGCCTCGTGAAGTGCTTTCATCTGTTGCTGAAATTTCTCACTGCCACGCAGCCTTGCCTCCAGAACTTCCCCAGTACGGGCAAGAATAAATTCATCTGTTACAAAATCCACGGTTTCCTCCCCTTTCTGCTATTGGTAAAAATAATTCAGGTCTATGAGATTTTCTTTTGCCACTTTTTCCAACGCCTCCCCGCTAATCTCATACATTGTGTATCTCCGTGGCTGCGGCTCATTATATCCAGTAATTATCATATAAAATTTACCATCAGCAAAGAGTTGTTATTGTATAATTCATAATCAGAGGTTGTACTGATATACCATGCTGCCTTTTCTGCTTTTTCCTTTTCTGTCATGGAAGGGGTAATATACTGTTTCTCAAAGTCCGTAAATACCGTATCTATGTAAATATTCAGTTCTGAATATGCCCTCACTGCTGCCGTCAGTTTTCTTCCATCCTCCAGAATGGCGGTCACTGTTGCTGTCACACACGGGCAGGCATAGGCAGGCTCCCAATCCATCTGCAACAGCCCATAATCTGTAATACTGAAATAATCCGCTCCTTCCCTAGTTATCTTCCAGTCCCTTACTTCTTTCTTTGTGCCGGACACCCGGAAACGAAATTCCCTCATATGGCTTTTGTCATATTTTATGTAATCCTTATATGTTTCAGAAAGATAATACAATGTTACATCTTTACTGTTTAATGTCGGATTATCTGCTGTAGCTTTTTCCTTCTTCTTTGCCTTAACTGTTATTTTACACTTATACTGCTTTTTCTTATAAGTGGCTGTAACCACTGCTGTTCCCTTTTTCTTTGCTTTGAGGGTAACTGTATTTCCTTTTTTCTTAGCAATGGAAACGACAGATTTTTTACTGGTTTTCCATTTCACTTTTGCTTTAGCAGACACACCTTTTAATTTCAACTTGTAAGTCTGCCCCACTGTCATTGTCTTTTTATTTGCCGCCAGTTTTGGCTTTGTTTTCGCCTCTGTCTCCATGCCGGGTATCAGTAATGTCAGTACCAGGGCAAAGAGAATTATAATAGTATTTTTTCTTCTCATAATATCTGCCTCCTCGTAAACCGTATGTGATATTCTAAAAATAGCATGCTTATCTTTATTTATTATAATTATACTGCGCTCATTTTCATAAGTCAGCCTGTTTTTGAAAAACTTTTCATTTCCATTTCCGTTTCTAAAACTCCCATACTGCCATCATTTTAACTGAAAAAAGACAGAAAAACCCCCTTTTGAAGTTCCTGCCTTTTTATCAAAATTATCTTTTTACCCTAATGATTTCAGCCCTGCCCTGTATGCCGTCATCTCCTCCTCACTGTGGTGGTCCATCACATATTGCAGCTCTAAAATGGCGCTTTCCCTTTCTTTTGGGAGATAAACAGATAATGGATAAAAATTTGAGGAAGAATTGGCAAACAAATGTGTCCTGATCTGCAAATTCTGAATAAACACCTGTAACTCCTGCAGTCTCTCTTTCTCCCCTGCTGGGACAAAACTGCCCGTTCCTGCCATATCATAAAGTTTGGTATTAGGAAATAATGTCAGTGCATCCACAGAAACAAAGTATGGATTCAGCCTGCTAAACAGTCTGGCACTGTTTACTGCATTGCGGGTTCCGCCTCCCTTTCCTGCCAGCCCGGTCATATATACAAAATAATATTCTATCCCTGCCTCATCCAGTTTCCGGCACTGCTTTAGAATATCGTCTGCCGTGTAACCTTTCCCGGCAAGGGCAAGGGTGTCATCATCCCCGCTTTCCGTCCCGATACTCAGGCCATTCACTCCCATTGCCCGCAATTTCCGGAGCTGCCATACCTCCTTATTCTGAATATCACGGATACTGGCAAACATAGCAATGGACTGGCATTTAATCAGGTAATCCCTCACTGTCAGCACATAAGGCTTTAACCGTTCATAGGACAGCGCAAAGGGATTTGCCCCTGTCAGGAACAGCCGCCTTGTATGGGGCTGATAATCCTTGATTTCCTGCAAATCTTCCTCAAACTGTTCCAATGAAACCATCCGAAAGGGCCAATCCTCATACAGATTGCAAAAATTACATTTCCCATAGGTACATCCCGCCGTCAGCTCAATAATACAGGAATCCGCCTCATAATGCGGCCTCCATGTCCGTCCGCTAAAGTGCATCATTCCTCCCCCTTTACAAATGCCGGAGATTTTTACGGTAATGCTCCAGCTCTTTCTCATCCATACTGCCCGTAATCTCATCCAGAACAGCCAGCAGCTTTGCTTTATCCTTTGGGAGAACCCCATATAACTGTACCGCATTGGAGGCTCCCATTGCCGCAAATTCCGTCTCTATGGCAAGGTTTTCAACCAGTGTTTTCATTTCCATGTACTTTTCTTTTTCGCCCTCTGGCTGCCAGTTCCCTTTCCTAATCTCCTGATACAATCCAGAGTCCTTATAAATTGTCAGCATATTGGCACCGACCAGTTTTGGGTGCAACTGGTTACATACCTCTGCGGTCACTTTTGCCCCCTCTGCTCCCCTGCCTTTCCCTGATATGCCCACCAGATAGAAAAATTTATAGGATATGCCTGCCTTATCCAGACGCCTGCACTGCACCAGAATATCATTTTGCCTATATCCCTTATTCATAAACTGCAGCGCCTCCTCATCTGCCGTTTCCATGCCTATCGTCAGTCCGTCAAACCCTGCACTTTTTAACCGCTGCAATTCTTCATCTGATTTCAGCCCAATATCGGTAATCCTTGCAAAAGAGCCAATGCTTTCACATGATGGAAAATACCTCTTTACCAAAGCAGAAATTTCCATTAGTAAATCGAATTTCAAAACAAACGGATTCGCTCCGGTCAGAAATACACGCCGGCATTCCCATCCCCACATCCGGTTCCTCTTTGCCGCCTCCTGCAAATCCTCCTCGATATCCTCTAATGGCGACATACGAAAAGAAAAAGGCAGATCATTGTATAATGTGCAGAATTTACATTTATGATGGGTACATCCTGCTGTCGCCTCCAGCAGTAACGAGCCTGCCTCATAAGGCGGCCTCCAGATCGTTCCTGTATAGTGCATAATCTTTCCTCCCCTGAAAAATATTCTGCTATAAGGTTACACAAACCGGGGAGGATTCCACAAGTCCTGTCTTTTCTTAGTGATAGTACCTTTTTTTGTACTTAGTAGCAAAAAAGTCAGTTCTTGTTTTTTTATACAGTGTATCCTATACTAATGGTGAGGTGAGAAGAATGGCAGACAACAAATTCAGTGAAGAAAAACAGCTTGCCCGCTGTGAGCCAATGAGCAGGCTCCAGTCCTATATTGCGGGCAAATGGAAAATCCTGATATTATGGTATATATCTTTTTACAAAGTACAACGGTTTGGAGAACTGGTGCGGCGGTTAGACGGCATTACGCAATCCACCCTGACAAAACAGCTCCGTGAACTGGAAAAGGACGGATTTATCCATAGAAAGATATATGAGGAAATACCTCCTAAAGTGGAGTACACCCTGACGGAGTTAGGGCAGAGTTTCCTTCCTGTACTGGAAACCATGTTTGAGTGGAGTGAGAAATACCTCTGCCCGGATTATGTAAATCCATATAATAAAGAATAGGCTGAAACTTTATTCTTAAGGTATGTCCTTTCCTTAGAATAATTTCAGCCTATCCGTATTTTTTTCGTTTTATCTTATTTGTACTGCACTAACTTATCCATCGGTATTCTCGTCTGGCTGTGCCTGTCTTTGTCTGCCTCCGGTTCTGCTGAATATCCTAATGCAAGGATATTTATCGGCTCCAGATTTTCCGGCAGACCTAACCCCTGTTTCAGTACATCCGGCTTAAAATAACAAATCCATACGCTGCCAAGTCCCAGCTCCGTGGCCATAAGCATCATGTGGTCAGTCAGAATGGAGGCATCAATATCTGTCGTTACCATGCCGTCAAATGGGCGTGTCCATGCCTTGCTTTTATCTGCACATACCACAACCGCTACCGGGGCACTATAAATATTTGCCGATTCTGAAACTGCCGCCAGTCCCTCTCTGTTCCTCACAACAATCAGCCGTACCGGCTGCATATTTGCCGCTGTTGGCGCTACATGGGCAGCCTCTAAAATCTTTTGCAACTTTTCTTCCTCCACTGCCTGCCCTGTATAGGCACGGACAGAAGAACGTGCCTTTGCTGTATCTAATACTGACATTTTCGTATCATTCCTTTCCTTCTTGAAAATTTGACCGGTCATAGTATAATTATATCAGGCACAGATAAATAGACAAGAATGCACTTTTTAGGTATATACTTCCCAAAAAGTAAGTAAGGAATAAAGGAGATAAAACATGACAGAACAATGCAGCGGATTTACCTGCCCCGTGGAGGCAACAATCTCCCTGATCGGAGGCAAATACAAGGCAGTCATATTGTGGCATCTGATGAATAATACCCTACGGTACAGCGAACTGCACCGCAAAATGCCAAAGGCAACGGATAAAATGCTTGCCCAGCAATTAAGGGAACTGGAAAAGGACGGCCTGATCAACCGTGTGGTCTATCCTGTCGTGCCGCCAAAGACGGAGTACAGCCTCACGGAATATGGTAAAACACTTGCCCCGATACTGGATGCCCTGTGCGACTGGGGCGAAAACTATTTATCCGAAACACAAAACTGTAAGAACTGCCAATGAATACTTCTACAAGACCTGTATGAAAAAATGGTCTCAAAAGGACATTTTTATTTCATGCCAAACCATCAATAGAATCCTTATAAAAAACAATCTTATCATCCAGATTGCTTAGATATTCCGCCCATTTCTTCTGCTGCTCTAACACATACTCTCTATGCTTTTCAAGCATTTTCAGACGTTCCGGCATAGTGGCGTTTCCCTCATACCGCAGCCTTGAATATTCCTTAATATCCTTTAGCAGCATACCAGTGTCTTTCAGGCGTTTGATAAATTTTATCCATTCAATATCGTTTTCATCATAACAGCGTCTGCCGGCATCATCCCGCCTTACCCGGATCAACCCTTTCTTCTCATAATACCGCAGGGTATATTCACTAATCCCGGCTGCTTTTGCCATCTCTCCAATCCTCATAAAAACCACTCCTGAAAAAGTTCTTGACTTACACTATACTCTAAGTAATATGCCCTTATTGTAATCAAAAAAGGAGGCAAAATCAAATGGAAAACACAAGGTTTACACAAGGCATGGAACAGTTAAAAGCGATTGACGGCAAAGGAGGCGAAAATGTCATAAAGTCCCTTGAGGACATAGCACCCGATTTAGGAAAATTCATTATTGAGTTTGCTTTTGGCGATATTTACACAAGGGAAAGACTGACAACAGAAGAACGGGAAATGATAACCCTGTCCAGCCTGCTTACTGCCGGAGGGTGCGAGCCACAGTTAGAGGTACACATCAATGGCGCATTAAATGTAGTTGTCAAAATCGAAAATTGTATATAAATTATGCTATTTTCAAGAAAAACAGCGGTAAAACAGCAATGTTCTACCGCTTATCTTCCACAATTCAATAATCATATTCTGCCTTAATGTTGTTGGCAATAAGTCAGACTGATAAATCGTTATGATTGCAACTTTGTACCAAGTTTCTTTACACATATAAAAACTACTACGGCAGTCTCTATAAGAAATTCTGCAAAAAGTATCTCTTGACCACCTAATACATCTAGCTCATGGAAGAAAAAACGCTCAATGAAACATACCGCAAAGAATACCAAATATACTACAACCGAATACATAATACAGATAAAAACCTGCCGCTGTTTTTGTTCCCGACCAAGCATCATCTGCTGCTGTTTTTCCAGCATTTCCGTTTTTACTGACAAGTCGTCTATTTCCGATGACTTTAACAGATAATCAGTCGTAACATTAAAAACTGTGCTCATTGCCACTATTTTTTCTAGTTCAGGAGTTGCCTGCCCACTTTCCCATTTTGAAATGGACTGCCTTGAAACATTGAGTTTTTCAGCAAGCTGCTCCTGTGTCATGTCATTGGCTTTCCGCAAAGTTAATAGTTTTTCTGAAAAATCCATAATATCCTGTCCTCCTTGTTTTTGATACCTAAACAATATCAAAAACCCTGGTTGCCCTCAATATAGTTTCCTACACATCTGTGCAACCAGTGGTAGAAATACAAAAACATTTTGCAGAACCATGCAAATGTAAGCCGAAAGCTGCCTACTGCTTTGTGATTTCTAAAATATATTGGTATGCAAATTCAATTCCATTACAAGTCAGATTTTCACACATATGTGGTGGATCGCTTTCTGAAAAACCTGTAGGACGTAGTTCAAAACACCTTAACGAACCAAATGATTTATCAAAAGCAGACGCAAAATTATAACATGCAGATACAATTTCATCTTCTGTTTTTCCTAAGATATGAAAATAAATTCCTATAAACATAAGTGTACCTTCAATTAAACCACACTGCGCCCTATAGCCGGCGGCACCATGCAATCCAACCGCAGACCAGATTGTTTGCGGTTCAACAGTAATTTCAAATAATTCACTCAAACAAATGATTGCCGTTCTCGCACAATTTATATCATCATTCCAGTACAATTCATGTACTCGATTCATTATATAGTCTTTCATTATGTATTATCTCCATGACTTCTGATTTTCCATCCAGACAAGTTGAAAGTTATTGTTGTTTCTCCATGTATTCCTTTTTTACTTTATCAATCGTTTTTCCGCCGATACCAAAATTTTTATCTGATACTTCCTTAATTGTGGTTACAAAAAATTCCTGTGGCACTTGCATAATTTCGGAAGATATTTCTGTCAATCGTTTAATCAATTCCTCTTTTTGTTCATCTGATAATGCACCACTCTCAACTGTAATATATGGCATCTTCTTCTCCTTTCAAATTTATCCAACTCTAAAAATTCTATTTTATTGTACCATAATATCTTTTATCAAACAATAAACGGATATTTCAATCCATATGCGACGGTTCTTTTGACCTACAGAACGAAAACTGATTTATAACCAATGCAATCGCAATACCAACCGTGGTATCTATAATCCTTGCGATACCAAAAGCCAAAGGATTCCCATCACTTCCATGTGTCACGGTAATGCAAAGGAAAACAACACACATAAGGAAAGTTCCCTTTTCCTGTTTTATCAGGACTGAAAAATTGATAATGGGAATAAGCAGAACGGATAATAAAAGGCATCGTAACACTTCATATGGGACTTTCAGACCGCTAATTTTCATATATGCCTTTCAGGGTATACTGCTCTAAGATATGCCCACCCATCTGATGGTAAAGCTCATTTAACAGAAAGCCCGGTTCCAAATCAAGCATTTTATCCAAAGCATATACATGAAGTTCATATATGTGTGGTTTATCGGGTGGTGTCATTCCGCCATAATAGGAAGAAAGCTCTGCGGACTGTTCACCGCCCTGTATGCTTGTCCAGCTATTCCGTCCCTGCACAAAATCATCTGCCGTCTGGCTCTCATTCTCTTTGATTTCAAAACGTGTTATGTTTGCCGCCAGCCAGTGTATCCATGCAAATCCCCCTGTCACTGGATAAGCATCCTTATCCTCTAAGACAATGGCAAGCGATACTGTTTCCTGTGGTGCATTTTCCACTGTAAAAGGCAACGAATAAGTAGGGATACCGTTTTCATTAAACTGTGTCCCATGCCCGCCATACTGAGGCTCAATTACCCCGCCTATAATACCACTGCTTGTAACATTCATCTTCAATAACCTCCCATTCGATTTTCTGACAATATTATAAACAGTGGTTACCAAACAGTAAATTACCCACTTTTTCATGGGTACTAATCCGGGACTACCCCTTTTTCCTGCAATATGTGTTCCATACCATTTGCCTTCAGATAATCAATCCCTATATGCTGCATGATCCTTAATGCCTCCAGTATTTCCATGCCCATATCGTTTGTGAGGGAATATTCTACATGAAGTGGGTATCCCTCATAAGATTTCTTTTCAACAAATCCATATTCCGTTAATTCTTTTAGCTGCTCTAACAGCATTTTTTGTGTAATGCCGTCTATATCACGTTCCAGTTTCGCTAAATGATGTAGCTCCAAGACGCAGCCGCCATAGAATGATAGGTTTCCATTTTCCCTTAATCATGTCATGTACCAGTTCCAAAGGGCATGTATATTCTGTGCGTATTTTCATAGATAAACACTCCTCGCTTTCTCAGATACTAAAAAAGGGAACTTCTGCCAATACACGAGAAGTTCTCCTTTTACTCCCTATCTATAAAGAGCAGAACAATTTGTCATTGCTTCATTCAAATTCTCCTGTTATACTGCCCTTTTGAAGAATATGGCCCTGCGCTTTTTTCAGAAAAGTCTTTTTCAAAGAGTTAGCACTCAAATCAATCTCACAGTCCAGTGAGTAAATGCTGAATCGGTAAATATGCTTTTTACCTTTTGGCGGTTTCGGCCCTGCATACCGATGAAAGCCATACCCGATACCCTGTCTGGCATTTCCCAATGCCGGAACTTCTTTTCCTGCCCCAATTCCCTTTTCTATCCTGTCAGCTGCCGGAATATTCCAAATAATCCAGTGTGTAAAGTTTTTGACGGGATGTGACAAATCTTCCAGCGTAACAGCAAGTGTTTTTGCCTTTGAAGAAAGGTTCTTAATCACAAATTCTGGTGATATATCCCGTCCCCGGCCAGTATTTGCAATCGGAATTTTACCACCATCTTCTATGCCAACACACTCAAACTCTAAAAGACTGCTTTCCATACTGCCTCCAAAACCAACATCTAATATTATTTATGTTTACAGATAATATTTCCATGAAAAGATTTTCTTGTCCATAAACAGTTTTATATCTGTAAATCCAATGAACTGCCAACACTCTTTTCAGCAGTTGATTTTGCGCTCCCATTAGCAGATAAATCAGACTCTATCTGTTGATATGATACTGTTCCTTTTGCATTTTCCCCATACTCTTCTTTCAGACGAGCCAGCTCATCATTGTAGATAGAAGTAAACAGTCTTGCCCTCGCAAACTCTTCATCTGTACTTATAGCTTTCCAATTCCTTGATTCCGGATTATAAGACAGCGTTTTATTGCCTTTTGAATCCCAAAACATACAGGCAGCATTCATTTTGCCTCCGGTTTTTTTCATACTGGATTCATAAATTGCCTTACGATCTGGAGACACCGTTTCCCCATGTTGCATACACAGTTTACGGTATGCCTGATCGTCTCTTTTTCCAGTAGCAAATTCTTTTCTCGCAAGTTCCTTTATGGCTTCTTCAAATTCTTCTTCTGACATCGCAGGTTTATCGCACTTTGTCATAATATTATCCCAGTTTGGTTTTGTAAAACTAATATCAACTGGCTTAAAACGCAAAGCAAAATTGCCATAATCGCATTGCGCCAGCGCATCACTTGATTTTTTCTTATTACCTGCCATCTGTTGTACCAAATTAGAATAATATGAATAGTTGTCTCTGTTTATCTGCATGTTGTTATCCCCCTTAATATAAACTGAAAAAAATCGTTTCTTGACATATAGTCTTCAATTTCCACTGCTGCCACTCCTTTGAAACCGTTTTTATTTCTTTCAGATGGTTCTATCAAGCTGAAAAAATTTTATATTTGTAAATCCAATGAACTGCCTGAAACAGACGACCTTTTCACAAGTTCACTTCCTGACTTCACAAGTGCGCTATCAATAGACTCTCTTGTAATGCCATCTAAAGCACCATCCGGAATCGGTTTACCTGGTTCCCACTTCGGATTTATCTTTTTTACTGCATCAACAAAGGCCTGTGTATACGCACGTTCATATTGTTCTAAGGTATGCCCTGCTGCTAATCTGTCATTTTTATTCATCTTTCTATACAAATTCATATAGACATCAGTACGTTTTGTTGTATCTCCATTGGCAACACCGTTTTCCCTTAGAAATTCCTTTTTGGTCAGCTCAAACATCTCATCTCTGCTACTCTCAGGAATAGAAATAATTTTATTCTTGCTTGCACGGTTTTTATCTGTCACGACCAACCCCGCCATCCCTGTTAAAGGACTGACATAATCACCATCTTTATCATACCGACTCATTCTGTTTTTAATTGCTGAAACAGTCGTATAGCCAACACCATGACTTGCAGATGACATACTTTGCATTACTGCCTGATATTGTTTGCTATTTGTGTCAATTCCTGCTTTTCTCAATATGTCCTTCCCACCTTTACTATTGATGGGCATTCCTGACATCTGCTGAAATCTATTACTAAAATCTCTTATTATAAGCATAGCATATACCTCCTCACGCTTTATTGCTAATACGGAACATATCATTCAACATAGATAAAACCTTTTCCATTCCGTTATCTTTAGAACCGGAAACCTGATAAGCCTCTTTCCATGCCTGTGCCAATGTAACCATTTTCTGTCCAATATTATCCTGTCCGGTTTCATTTTCCACCTGCTGTGTTTTATTGGAATCAGTAGCTGATGTTCCTGCGCCTTTTACTTTAGATATCTTTGCCATACCTCCCTCAATAATCTTTAACGCTTTCCTATCAGTTTCTGCCTTGTCTGTTGCTGCTTTGTATGCTTTGTCCAAACTACTCAGTTCTTCTTCCATAGTCAACTGCCGATAACCTGTTTCAGAGTTTTCATCCTCCACATAAAAATGCCTTGTGCCATCTTTATAACCCTGCACAATTTCATCATAAAGATTTCCATATGCTTTCACATAGTCCTCTGCTTTGTCTGCAAGGCTGTATGTGCTGCCGCTTTCCCGCTGTCCTTTCAGCTTTCCCACTTCTTCGGCTAACTGCCCATGATAATTCACTATTATGGACTTTGATGCCTGTTTTATAGAATTGCGTCTATTTACCACATCTTCATAAGACTTTGCTTTCATGCCACTTCCCTGAATCTGTTTCTGATAACTGTCAATCCCCTCCGATGAGATTGTAAGTTTTATCCCCTGATCCGCATCCGATGGCACTGTGTCCACTGCTTTTTCATTGGACTGATTAACCTTCATATTCTGAAACCAATCTTTTGCTGCTCCAGCCTGTTGTATGTTTCCATTTACATTCATTGCCATATGCCATATCCTCCTTGATATAAATAAAAATCCATTTCCTACCATTCGTCTTATCTTTTATATCGTCACATCCATTACAATTATTTATAGAAAATTGCATTATTTTATCTGTTTGCACTTTTAAGTCATTACAATATAGTCGGATTGCACATACAATCTACAGAGAGGTGACGATATGATAGATTATAAAATCATAGGTAGCAGAATCCGAAAAAAGCGGTTAGAGCACAACCTTTCCCAAGAACGGCTGGCAGAATTATGTGAAGTCGGCACTACCCATATATCACATATAGAAACAGGCAACTGTATTCCAAGCCTAAAAGTGTTCATCACAATTCTTAATTCACTATCCTGCTCTGCGGATGAACTGTTATGCGATGAATTGCAAAATGCAGAACACACTTATTGCAGCCAAATTGCAAGTCTGCTTGAAGATTGTACCAGCCACGAACTAATGATTATTACAGATACCATACAAGCCTTAAAAGCATCACTGCGAAAATAGGGCATTAAAGTTTCAACACTTACTGTTTTCACACAGTCTATAATCCAAACACATAAACGACAGACCGCTGTATATGGCATAAATCCATTACAGCGGTTTTCACATCATAAATTATTCCATGTATTCTTCTCCAACAATCCCGATTAAATATGTATTTGAAAATCTTCAAAATCAAATACGCCATTTCCCTGCTTTAACTTTCCTTCATCTGATAATTTGCTAAATCCATTTTCAATCCTGCCAATTATATTAACAGGAATGTTCAACTGATGATGTCCGGGTAATACTCTGCTTATACTTAAATGCTGTATTTTCCTAACAGACTGTAAAAACAACTGCGGATCTGTAGTAGGATAAAATGCGTCAAGACAGCCCTGATATATTAAGTCGCCAGAAAACAAATATTTTCTATCCAGTTCATAAAAGCAACAATGCCCCGGTGAATGTCCGGGCGTATGGATAACCGTCAGCTTTCTATCCCCTAAATCCAGACAGTCCCCATCATACAAAATCCTCTGAGGTGTTCCATTGAAAATTTGATATTCCTCAATGTTAAAGTTTTTCGGAAAATCACATGGTTTGCACATCAGATTGCTTTTTACTGCCTGTAAAGGGATTGGAAACTGAACCGATAACCAGTCTTTTTCCTTTTCATGCACTGCAATGTCCTTAAAATGTTTATGCCCGCCAATATGGTCCCAATGGATATGTGTAGTAACTACCATTACAGGTAATGATGTTAAACTATCTACAATTCTCTTTATATTGTCAACTCCTAAGCCAGTATCAATCAAAACAGCTTTTTCCGTCCCACACAATAGATAGCAATGAGTTTCTTCCCAATGCTTATATTCACTGATCGCAAACGTGTCACGGTCAATCGTTTCTATTGTAAACCAGTCTGTCATATTCACATCATGCATTTACCTTCCATCCTCCGTTCACTAAAATACATTGTATTTATGTCATATTTCCCATTTCCATTCTTCATAATATTTTCGGTGGGTTTCATTACACCACTGCTCATAAATTTTAGCAGTCTTGGCAACTTGAAAAACAGAATAAACCCCACCTCCCAATTCATTTCTATCCTCCTCTTGTATATAAAATTGATACTCCTCCTGAATTTCTTCATCAGTAAAATCTTCAAAATGTTCCTAAAAATAAATCTCAAATTCTTCTCTATCCTCTTTATCCTTGAATATCAGTATTTGATTTCTGTTTGCCTCCCGACTAGAAATGTTACATTTTCCATGAGTAAAAATTTTCAAAAGTTTTCCTTCGATTTCGCTCAAGTCATAATAAGTATACCAATAATCCATTTTGAATTTCGGCACAGTATCTTTTGCCTCCGGCAAATATCTCCTATACTCATCAAAGCTCCACATATTTGTTTCATAAATGATAGTATTATGATAGAGAATATTTAATTTTGCCCAATAAAAAACTGGATGTGCATAAAATGCCGTAGCCGGAACCCATCCCTGCCGAAAATCATCCTCCAATTCCATACGAAACTCTGGAAAATCCATATGATATGCATACTTCTTATTACCCCAGTCAAACTGCCACCGATCATATTCTTCCAGACGCATATTCAACCTCTGCATTATAGATAACTCTATTCCAAATCGCTTTTTCCAAAGGTGCTCTATACAAGAATATGGCGCCGCCTCACTTGTTCCTGCTTTCCTATCATTCAATCTTACATATATCTCGCCATGAATAACTTTCTTTTCGCCATCAACAAAATCATTTTCAATGTAATATGGCGTATGATTTGTATTGAATACTGTCAATACATCAACCTCGTGTCCTTCTAATATAATTGTCTGTAAATCAATCTCTGGAACATACACAGAAAAGTGTTTTCCAGATAAAAATTGTGATAACTGATTTAATCTTAGTCTATGGGTATCCTTTTCCACCCCGACTACTTTCATTGTATAATCTTCAATTCCATAAATTATATAGGCATCCCTGTCCTCCTGATTATTAGCCATACAGATTATATCCAATAACAGTTCAGCCTTATTTGATGAATAGACTTTCTTAAAATCCCAATAAGAACCTTCCCTGCCTAATTCTCTAAGTTTCTGCACAAGGATTATTAAATCCTCTGAATTATTATTCAACGACATTTCCTTTATCACTCTTACACCTTCCTATAATGTCAAGCCCTAAATCATTGATTTTTCAGGCTTTTTCTTTAAA
>CANSYK010000025.1 GCA_947651225.1 uncultured bacterium
TATCCGTGCGCATCCATTATAGTAAACGCATGTATTTTATGCGTTTACTATAAATTATTTACAGGTTCCTATGTGCAATAAAACGGCAGATAGGGTTACCCAGCTTATAAAATTTTTCTTCATATTCTGTCATAATATTATTTGGAGCTGGACCGTTTTTGTGCAAATCAAAACTGACATCATCGCAGATCCAGCCAGCATTTTCCAGTTGTTCTAAAGAAAAATCAAAGAGTGGGCGGTTATCGGTCTTAAATTGAACTTGTCCATCTGTACGGAGGATAGCTTCGTATTTTGTAAGGAAATTTACAGAAGTCAGCCGTCTTTTTGCATGGCGGTCTTTTGGCCATGGATCAGAAAAATTCAGATAAATTTGGTCAACTTCTTCTGGCGCAAAATAGGAAACAATGTCCTCGGCATCCATCCGCAGAAATATCAGATTATCAACTTCCAGTTCTTCCCGTTTGTCCAGAGCACGCACTAATACGCTGGAATATTTTTCAATTCCAATATAATTAATATGCGGATTGTTTTTGGCAAGCTGTGTGATGAACTGGCCCTTTCCCATTCCGATTTCGATATGAATTGGAGAATTGTTGTGGAAAACAGCAGAGTGCCATAGTCCTTTGTAATCATCTCCGTTTGTTCCATCTGTTTGTATTGTATATGGATTGTCTAAAATTCGTTCCTGAGAACCTCTTACATTTCTAAGACGCATTTTTTCCTCGTTTCTTTTGATACATTTATGAAAAATATTTTTTACATAATATGTTTTAGGTTTAGTTAAATTGGATTTTTGCATATACTTTGCGTTTGCTTCTTCTGTTAAAATTCCTGTTACAATATACCATAAGGTACAAAGAATTTTCAAGAGATTCTTTTTTGTTACTATTTACGGCTGATTTCATAATTTTATCACATTTTTGGAGATGTTTTAACAAATATCAATAGTATAGTCGTAAATGGTAACTTGTGCTATAATGTAGCAGGATGTATTCTATATTTACATTTATTATAGCAATAAGGAGGATTTGATTATGGTACGTCATATTGTGATGTTTGAGTTATTAGAGGAGGCAGAAGGAAGGAGTAAGAAAGAAAATATTGAGCTTGCGAGGGAAAAAGCAGAAGCATTAAGGGATAAAATACCAACTTTGAAGGCATATCAGGTGGTTGTTAATGCGCAAAAGGCAGACCAGACAAATTATGACATTGCGCTAATTTGTGATTTTGAGGATATGGCTGGATTGGATTCTTATCAGAACCATCCAGAGCACAAAGCGTTTGGTGCCTTTATCGGTGGAATCCGTAAGAGTCGTGCCTGCATTGATTTTGAAATGGAGGCTTAAGACATGAAGACAAAAGTATTTATTGATGGAAGCGAAGGAACAACGGGGCTTAGGATTGACGAGCGTTTTCAGGGGCGTGATGATGTAGAGATTTTAAAAATTGATTTAGAGAAAAGGAAGGAGCCAGAGGAAAGAAAGAAGTTAATCAATGCTTCGGATATTACTTTTTTATGTTTGCCAGATGCGGCAGCGAGAGAATCGGTTTCTCTTGTGGAAAATGATAAGGTATGTATTATTGATACTTCAACGGCACATCGTACTGAAAACGGATGGGCATATGGTTTTCCAGAGCTTTCCAAAGAGCACAGGGAAAAGATTATTCATGGAAAGAGGATTGCTGTGCCAGGCTGCCATGCGACAGGTTTTATTTCTCTTGTTTATCCATTAGTAACAGGAGGGATTCTTCCAAAAGATTATCCAGTGGCAAGCTTTTCGCTGACTGGTTACAGTGGCGCTGGCAAAAAGGCAATTGCGGCTTATGAGGAAAAAGACCGCCTGCCAGAGCTTTCTTCGGCAAGGGAATATGCTTTGACACAACAACACAAGCACTTAAAGGAAATGCAGAAGATTACCGGACTGTCACGTATTCCTCTTTTTTCTCCGGTGATTGATGATTATTATAGTGGTATGGTGGTATCTGTGCCGCTTTATACGGATTTGTTACAGGATAAGCAGACACCGGAAACATTGCAGGAGTATCTGGAGCAGTATTATAATGGACAGCGCTTTGTTCAGGTGTGCAAACTGGATGATGCTGTGATAGAGAGCGGCTTCCTTCCAGGAAATGGTTTATCTGGCTGGGATGGCCTGAAAATCTTTGTAACAGGAAATGAAGAAAGGGTTGTATTGTCTGCACAATTTGACAATCTTGGAAAAGGTGCGTCTGGGGCGGCAATTGAGTGCATGAATCTTGTACTTGGCTGTGATGAAACGAAGGGGTTGAACTTATAGTATATAGATTTATTCATTTAAACTAACGTTAAGGTTACATTCATTTTATATAAACCTTCATTTGTTAAGATATCACTATAAAAGATAAGTAAGTAAATTTGGTGGTAGTTCAAAAAAATTCTATCTTGATATAAGAATGAGAATTTTTGATTAAACAGGGAGTTAAAATTAAGTTATAGGAAAAATGGAGGAGAACAATGGATGTATTAACCACAAGAAATCTAACAAAGACTTATCGTGGCAGGAATGTTGTAGATAATGTCAATATGCATGTAGAAAAGGGTGATATTTACGGTTTCATTGGACGAAATGGGGCAGGAAAGACTACCCTGATGAAGATGGTCTGTGGACTGACCCGGACATCTTCTGGTGAGTTTGAACTGTTTGGATCAAATAATCTGGGAAAGGGAAGAAAAAAGATTGGCTGTGTAATTGAACAGCCAGCTCTTTATCCAGGAATGACAGCACGTGAAAACCTGATTTATTACAGTAAGATGCAGGGGTGTGGAAAGACAACAGATTTTGATGAGCTTTTACAGCTTGTAGGGCTGGTGGACACAGGAAAAAAGAAGGCGAAGAAGTTTTCTCTTGGTATGAAACAGAGGCTTTCGATTGCGATTGCATTGATTGGAGAGCCGGAGTTTTTGGTATTAGATGAGCCGATGAACGGTCTGGATCCGGCGGGAATCCGTGAAATCAGGGAAATGCTTTTGGGGTTACATGAGAAAAAGCAGACTACAATTTTAATGTCCTCCCATATTTTAGGGGAGCTTGGGAAGATTGCGACAAAATACGGAATTATTAATTCTGGAAGGTTGGTAGAGGAGTTTAGCGCAAATGAGTTAGAAGAGCGGTCGAAACATTTTCTCCATATTGCAGCGGATGATTCTGACAGGGCGTGTCAGATTCTGTCACAGGAATGCAAGGTGGAAAAGTATAAGGTCATGGAAGACCAGTCGATTTGTGTTTATGACAGAATAGAAGAACCGGCAGCAATTAACCAGGCATTAGTGCAAAATAATATAATGGTTTCTTATCTTGCGGTAGAGGGGCAGGATATGGAAATGTATTTTGTAGAAAGAATGGGAGGAATGTAAAATGTTGGATATCATTAGAAGTGAATTTTATAAAGTCAGAAAAAGCAAGGTGACATTTGTAACAGCATTGTGTCTTTTAGGAATCGCAGGTCTTCAGATTGCAGTATTTTTATATGCGAAGATAAAGGGCGGCGTCTGGATGGAAATGTTAGAGGGCACAAGGGGACTTGATGTTTATTTTGCATTTGCAAATGGAACGTTTTATTTAGTGTTTGTTGCACTTTTCGTTGGAGGAATGATTTCTAATGAATATACAAACAGAACGGTGCGACAGGTGGTGAGCCGTGGGGCGTCCCGAATAAAGATTGCACTGGGGCAGTATATTGCACTTTCTGTCACAATGACAGTAATTTCCGTTGTACCAGCGGCGCTTTCAGGGCTTGTTGCCAGCATAATCTGGGAGTTTGGAATGCTTTCGGCAGGTCGGTTTGCGTTGACACTTTTGGGTCAGATATTATTGATTTGGAGTTATTCGGCAATTACGATGCTGATTGCGCATTTGGCACGTTCTGGCGGCCTTTCAATAGGGGTTAATTTTATGATGCTGCTGGGCGGTTCTGTTGCTGCCATGTTCTTAACAACGTTCACGAAAAATGATTTTTTTAATACTTATTGGCTGACAAATATACAGTTTGAGGCATTGAACTATACGTCAACTGTTGCGAGTCAGGGAAAATTTGTAGTACTTTTATTTCTAATAGGTGCGGTTTTTACAATTTTGAGTTTGGTACGTTTTAAAATTCGTGATGTAGATTAACAATCTATGCAGAAGGGAATGAATAGGATGATGAAGAAAAAATGGAACAGAACAGGTATTTTGCTGCTGATATTTTCGATGCTGCTGGCAGGGTATAGCGGAAATACAGCAGCAGCACAGACGCCATTTCAGGTAACAGAAGCGGCAAAAGGCAAAGCTGCGGGAGTACCTTTTTTGTCTGGGAAGACAGCTCAGGCTGAAACAAGTCCAGAACCCGAAGGTACGCCAAGTCCGACAGCGACCCCGGAACCTGTGATAACGCCGGAACCCACAGAAGCGCCCCGTGATGATATTTCATTGGTGAAGGTTGAAAATTATACTTCAACGACACTTACTTTGTCGTGGTTCAGTGATGGAAATAATGAGGGGTTTTATATTTACCGCAAGTGTAAATACGATAAAGAATACAAAAAGCTTGGAAGTGTCAAGAATAATCCTTATGAAACACATGTTTTCAAGGACAAAAATTTTATAAGAGGGATTAATTTTACTTACAAAATCGTGGCATACAGGCATGATAGTAAGGGAACGATTACAGAAGGTTCTTCCAAAAAGCAGAGCATTAAGATAGCAATTCCAAAACCAACGCTTTCTTCTGCAAGCAGAAGTGGTAAAAAGGCTTCATTGAAGTGGAAAAAAGTTTCTGGTGCCAGCGGCTATGAAATTTATCAGAAAAATGGCAGTGGTTCCTATAAAAAAGTAAAGACAATAAAAAAAGGTTCTACTGTCAGCAGCAGTGTGCCTAATGTACCAGAAAATTCAACAGTAAGGTTCAAGGTACGTGCTTATACGACATATAGTGGAAATAATGCTTATGGTTCTTATAGTGCGGTAAAAGTGATACAATCTACGGCAAAAGAGAGGATTGTTAAAAAGTTCAAAAAGCTTCAGAAACTCTATCCAGATGGGAGATACTGGAACCATGTGGGAAAGACAAAATATAACAGCTCTACCACAACAAACAAACCATGTAACCATATCACCTATGATGATATTTCTACCTGCAACCATTACAATTGTCCAAATGGGATTTTGGGATTCCAGTGTTATGGGTTTGCATGGAAAATGAGTGATCTGATTTATGGAAGGAATGCAAAGATTAAGAATTTTAAATCATTTGCGAAGTGTGGTATGGGAGATGTGATTCGCTATAGCGGCCATTCTGTAATTATTATGGAAAAGCATAAGAATTATGTTGTTGTAGGGGAGTGTAATTATGGAAATACCTGTATTATTAAATGGGGACGGAAGGTATATAAAGGAGAGCTTGGCAATGCTACCTACAGCAGCCGTTATTGATATAGGAGTTTGTATCTATGGAAAATAAAATGCAGTGGAGCCGCCGTGAATTGAAAGAGCGCAGTAAAGCGGTATTGCGTACGCATTACTGGCGAATTGTATTGGTTGCACTTCTTCTTTCTCTTTTAGCGGATGGTGACAAGACTCCTCTTGGTGTAATAGAGTCTGTAGTACAGGAGCAGACAGGCTCCGTTGAGGAAAAAGAGCCTGTCCTGTATTCTTTAGGACTGTCTGATACGTATAGAATAATCAGGGATCATGTGCTGAATAAACAGTATATGGGGGGCATTGTAGTTGGGACAGCAGTGTTTACGGCGTTTATTCTTTTTTTAATTGTGGCTTTTAGCGGACTGTTGCTTTCAATTTTTATCATTAATCCGCTGGAGGTAGGAAGCCTGCGTTTTTATAATAGAGGATTTGATACAAAGCCACGGTTTAAGGAGCTGTTTCATGTTTTTGAGTATAAATATAAAAATGTGGTCAGTGTTATGTGTTTGAAGGATATCTATACTTTTCTCTGGTGCCTTTTATTTATTGTTCCGGGGATTATAAAGTCATACGAATATCTGATGGTTCCCTATATTTTGTCAGAACATTCCGATATGCGGCCAAAGGAAGTTTTTGCCGCCAGCCGGCAGTTAATGAGGGGACAGAAATGGAAGGCATTTGTGTTGGATTTGTCTTTTCTTGGCTGGGTAATTTTGTCAGGAATGACTTTTGGGATTCTGGGAATTTTTTTTGTAAGTCCTTACAGGGCATTGACTTTTACAGCCCTATATCGAAAGCTCTTAGGGGGGGATGTTATACCGCATAATATCTATTATGATGGGATGGAGGAAGAGACAGGAAATAACTGGTATGGTCTGCCGGACAACAAAATACCATATGGTGGACAGGAGGAGAAACAGGAGGTTTGAGAGGATGGGTTATCGTATTTTAATTGCTGATGATGAGGCAGAAATCAGGGATTTGCTGCGTTTGTATCTGGAAAAAGAAGGCTATGAGATTTTAGAGGCGGCCGATGGGGAGGAAGCATTGCGGGCTCTGCAAGAGTATGGGGATGTTGCGATGCTTCTTTTGGATATTATGATGCCAAAAAAGGATGGTTTTCATGTGTTAAAAGAGCTGCGGAAAAAAAGCAATCTTCCCGTGATTATTTTATCGGCAAAGACAGCAGATAATGATAAAATATTGGGGCTTGACCTGGGAGCAGATGATTACATTGTAAAGCCTTTTAATCCATTAGAAGCAGTGGCCCGGATTAATTCCAATATCCGGCGTTTTTATTCGCTTGGGGCAAATGATTCCCAGGCTGCAAAGCGGCTGTTAAAAGTAAAGGATCTGACGCTTGACTTAGATGGCTGTATTTTGCGAAAAGGGGAGGAAGTGATAGAGCTTTCTTCTACAGAGTATCGGCTGATGGAATTGTTCATGGGAAATCCGGGAAAGATTTTTACAAAACAGCAGATTTATGAATATGGCTGGCAGGAAGCTTATTTTATTGCAGATAATAATATTATGGTATGTATCAGCAAGCTGCGTGCAAAGCTTTCACAGGACAGTAACCGGTATATCCGTACCGTAAGAGGGCTTGGTTATCGTTTTGAAGAGGACTAACCGGAATGGGAGAGAAAAATAATTTAAAAAAGTTTCTGGTAAAAAAGTTTTTATTAGTAATTTTTGGAATAGCAGTTTGTGAGTTTTTAATTAATTTATTATACTCGAGTGTTGTTTTTCCAGGTCTCCAACATGAGGTTGGAGGTCCCTTTTTTGAAAATCTTGGAAATGGAACCTATGGTTCGAGTGCTCTATATACAACTTTCTTCTGGTTTTTTGGGGAAGCACTCTTATTTTTATTACCAGATATTGCAACAAAATCTGTACGGGGATTTATTAATACGTATTTTTATCGAATGCTTCCACAGGAAGTTGGGCTGCTTTCGCAGGGAAAGGGACAGGACATCTGGAATCTGTATTATATCGGTTGTCTGATGATTCTGGTTTTGTTGATTCTGTTTGCGCTTCTTCCATATGTGGTAGGGGCTATTAAATTTGGCCGCCTGATTCAGAAGGAGATGGAACTGCGCTGGAATGAGGACAAGGAACGCCATAAGGAATACGAACGCCGCAGGAGCCTTATGTTATCTGATATTGCACATGACTTAAAGACTCCGATTACTACAATTAATGGATATGCGCAGGCGCTCCGGGATGGGGTTGTAACAGAAGAGGATAAGAGGGAACAATACCTGGATGCTATCTGCAATAAATCACAGAGAATGGATGATTTAATTTCTCTGCTTTTTGAATATGTAAAGATTGACAGTGAGGGTTTTTCGCTCCATAAAGAAAGTGTGGATATTGTAGAGCTATTAAGGGAAAATGTGGCGCTTTATTATTCGGATTTTGAACGAAAGGGAATTGAGGTCGAGTTAGATATTCCAGAACAGTGTATTTGGTGGAAAGTTGATAAAATCCAGTTTTCAAGAGCAGTAGCAAATTTATTGACAAATGAGTTGCGTCATGTGGAGCAGGGGCAGGCCGTTTTAATCCGATTGCGATGGGATCAGGACAGGGAAAGGGTATCTGTTCTTTTTGGTGATACTGGAGAGCAGATATCAGATGAGATTGTAAAACATATTTTTGAGCCATTTGTTATGGGAGATGCTTCCCGCAGCACAAAGGGCGGAAGCGGCCTGGGACTCAGTATTTCCTCGAAAATTGTCAAAATGCATGGAGGAAGGCTGTATTTGGACAGAAATTCTACAGAAGAATATAAAAAGGCGTTTGTTATTCTTCTTTGGAATTGACATATTTAGAAAAGATGGTATAGTTAGAGTGTTTATATTGTGATTTCAATACTGGAGGCTGTCAATGGCAGAAGAATTATTTAAAAAGAAAATTTCCAGAGAAGAGAGGATATATGTAGAAGCATTGGAGCTGCAAAAGGCGGTTTCCTGTGTTCTGCGTTTTGAAAATAAAGTATCGGCACTAAAAAGCGCAGCAAGAAAATTTCAAAAGCTGGAAGATTATAAGGATGCAAAAACACATATGGAGGAATGCCGTGCCGAAGCTGCAAAAGTGGCAGAAGAGGGTATCAGAGAGGTTTTTGAAGAGGCTGTCAGAAGAGAAGAACAGGCAAAAAGTAAAAGTGATTATGTAGATGCGCTGACCGAGTTTAAACGTGTTTCCAGAAAAGGGAATTATGCGGAGGAAGCAAAGGAACATATCCGTATGTGTAAACGCAGAATTGCCCGTTTGGAAACTTATGCCGTTTGGAAAAGGAGATTTAAGGTGTTGGCAGTGGTGGTAATTTGTGCCTTTATACTGACCCGTACACCGCTGTATCCGTTTGCCAAAGGATATGTCCACCAGCAGATGGGGGAATATAAAGCAGCACTTGCAAATTATAAGCAGTCCAGGATTTCCTGGACGAGGGATTTGGAAGGAGTCTGCTATTACAAGATGGGGATGGATAAGTTATTGCAGGGAAACAAGGAGGAAGCCCTGAAACTATTGCATAAAGCAAAGAAAAGGGGAAATTTTAAAGCAAAAAAAGAGTACAGGAAATTGAAAAGGGAAATGGATTCCGGGGAGCAGGCGTTTTAAGAATATTTGTGAAAGAATGAACACAAAGGCAAAATCTGCCATAAAAATAGTATAGAGAAAGTGATTGGAGGAAAGAAAACATATGTGTGGAATTGTAGGATATACAGGGAAGGAGTCAGTGACAGACCAGCTTTTGAATTCTTTGGAACTTTTAGAGTACCGTGGTTATGACAGTGCAGGGATAGCGACTTTGAATGGGGAAACGGGCAAGGCAAAACTTCGTAAATGTGCCGGAAGAGTAAAGGATCTGCGAAAGCTCTGCAAAAAGGATAAAAAGGTTTCTACTTGTGGGATTGGCCATACAAGATGGGCAACACATGGCGGCGTCAGTGATACGAATGCACATCCGCACCGCAATGGGGATGTTTTGCTGGTACACAATGGTATTGTAGAAAATTATGAAGAATTAAAGGATCATTTTATGCTTCATAAGGAATTAAAGTCGCAGACGGATACAGAAGTAGTAGCGGCAGTATTGAACCGCTTTTATCATGGAAATCCACATGAGGCAATCAGAGAAACTGTAAAGTATTTAAGAGGGACTTTTGCCCTGGTTATTATGTTTTCTGACCAGCCAGATGTGATTTATGCGATCCGCAATGTAAGCCCGATTGTGGCAGCCTATAATGAAAATGGAACAATGTTAGCTTCTGATGTGGTTGCGCTTGGTTCATCGGCAAAAAAGTATATGGTTGTGCCGGAATATGTGATTATGGAGCTTCATAAGACGGAAATTAAGTTGTTTCATCTGGATGGAAAGCCATGTGAAGCAGAGTATATTGATATTGATTGGGATACGACAAGAAGTGGAAAGGGCAGCTATCCATTTTATATGGAGAAAGAAATTATGGAGCAGCCAGATGCGTTAAAAGCAACAATGGAATCCCGTATAGTAGACGGAAAGATTGATTTGTCTGCAGATGGTGTTCCAGATGAAGTGCTAAAAGATTGTGAGAGGATTTGTGTTGTTGCCTGCGGCACGGCGATGCACGCCGGACTTGTAGCACAGTCATTGGTGCAGTCTAAATTAAAGATGCATATGAGTGTGGAATATGCGTCAGAATTTATGTATGCAGATCCGGTAATTGATGATAAGACATTAGTGCTTGCCATTTCCCAGTCAGGAGAGACGATTGATACTCTTGAGGCGTTAAAATATGCGAGAAAGCAGGGTGCAAAGAGCATTGCGGTGATTAATGTGAAAGGTTCTTCGATTGCAAGGGAAAGTGACTATGTGATGTATACAGCAGCAGGACCAGAGATAGCAGTAGCAAGCACAAAGGCATATACAACACAGTTAATTACGTTGTTTTTGTTAATTGGGCGTATGGCAAAGGTACGTGGGCTGCTTGATGAGGCTGCAGAAAAGGGATATCTGGAAAATCTGGTGCAGGCACCAGATAAAATGCAGGAGGTGTTAGACCAGAGACAGGACATTCATAAAATAGCAAGACAGATGTTAGATGCAAAAGATGCATTTATGATTGGGCGTGGACTGGATTATTCTATTTTGCTGGAAGGTGCTTTAAAACTGAAAGAGGTTTCTTATATTCATACAGAGGCATATGCTTCTGGAGAGTTAAAGCATGGGACAATTGCACTGATTACAGAAAATACTCCAGTTGTTGCGACGGTTACACAGACGAAGTTAAAAGACAAGGAGCTGTCTAATATCCGTGAGGTACAGTCCCGTGGTGCAAGCGTCGTATTGATGGTAAAAGATGGATTTGAACTGGCAGATGCAGAATATGCAGATGTGTTTACACTTCCGGCGATGGCGGATGAATTTATGGTTTTTCCGGCATCAGCAGCATTGCAGCTTCTGGCATATTATGTTTCCATGGATAAAGGGCTGGATGTTGATAAGCCAAGAAATCTGGCAAAGGTTGTGACGGTGGAATAAATTGCCTGGGAGGGGAATAGATTGAGCAAAGAATATGAATTTGAAGAAACAATGGTGACCTTGACGGACGAAGATGGTCAGGATCGTGATTTTTATATTGATGAAATCTACGAAGTGGGGAAAAAACTCTATGCTGCCCTGATTCCGGGAGATGTGGAAAATGTAGAGGAATATTATGTTTTTCGCTTGAAAGATCTTGGCGGGGATGATTTTGAGTTAGAAGATATTGATGACGAGGAAGAATACGATGCGGCTGCAGATGCTTATGAAGAATGTCTTGATACCAGGGCATGGAATATGACCTTTGAGGGAGAAAATGAAAATTAAAATTTGTGGTTTGACAAAAGTAGAAGAGGCGGCGTATTTGAATCAGTATCAGGTGGATTTTGCGGGCTTTGTTCTGTTTTTTCCGAAAAGTAAAAGAAATAATACATTAGGGCAGGCTGAAAAAATTGCTCTGTTACTGGATGATTCTATCAAAAGGGTTGCGGTTGTAGTTTCTCCTTCTCTGGAAGAAATCAGGGAAATAGAAGCTTCCTGCGCCCGGTTTGATTATATTCAGATTCATGGGGCTCTTTCCGAAGAATTGTTAGAGCAGATTCAACTGCCTGTTTTAAGAGCTTTTAATGTTACAGATATAGATAGTTATCCCATTTACCATGCGTCAAGTCAGGTTGCTGGTTATGTTTTTGATGCGGCAGAACCAGGAAGCGGCAAGACGTTTGACTGGAATCTTGTAAAAAAAGTTCCCCGGGATGAGAAAATTTTTTTGCTGGCTGGTGGGCTTCATGCCGGAAATGTCAGTGAGGCAGCAGCACTCTGTCCGGATGGGGTGGATGTTTCTTCTGGTGTGGAATATGATGACAGACCAGGGAAAGATCCAGAGAAAATCCGGCAGTTCGTGCAGAACTGCCGCAGAATCTGAAAAAATACTTGACAAAAAGAAAGTGCAGAGTATAATAGTATGCATGATTACAATTTCATATGAAACCGTTGAAGTGGAGATAACGATAAAAGATGCGCTTCCAGAGAGCAGGGATGGTGGAAACCTGTAGAGATGCAGTTTATCAAATGGACCACGGAGGGCATGGTCAAAGGACTTTTTGTCTGAGTATTCCATGACGTGCGGGCATACGTTAGTTGCCGGAAATATGTTTGTATTTCGCTAAGAGTGTGGGAAACCATGAAGCAAGGTGGCACCGCGGATAATTTTCTGAATTAACCGTCCTTGACTGATATAGTATAGTCTGTATTGGTCAGGGACTTTTTTGTGTGATAGAAAGCCATGGCATACAGGCATGGAAAAGGAGGCAGAAGTTGTGATTACATTACAAGAAGCAAAGGAACTGGCAGAAGGTTACAAGGTTGTTCCAATTAGCAAAGAGATTATGGCGGATATTAAGACGCCAATGGAGGTGCTGCGCATCTTAAAGGGAGTCAGCAAGCATTGTTATATGCTGGAAAGTGTTGAAAATCAGGAAAAATGGGGACGTTACACTTTTTTAGGGTATGAGCCGAAGATGGAAGTTACCTGTATGAATGGGCAAATGACAATCCGAAATGGAAAAGAAACTACTAAAGTGGTAAAACACCCTGGTGAGAGTATTAAGGAAATTCTAAAAGAATATACCAGTCCAAGGGTGGATGGGCTTCCGACTTTTACTGGCGGACTGGTGGGATACTTTTCTTATGATTATATTAAGTACAGTGAACCAAAGCTGAATTTAGATGCAGCAGATGAAGAAGGGTTTAAAGATGTGGATTTGATGTTGTTTGATAAGGTAATTGCATTTGACAACTTTCATCAGAAAATATTTGTGATTGCAAATGCCAGAACAGAAAATCTGGAAGAAGAATATAACCACTGTATCGAAGAAATTGATAAAATTATCTCACTGATTACCAATGGTGTTCCGGTGGATGTAGTGCCAGGAAAGATTACTTCAGACTTCCGTTCGCTATTTTCGGAAGAAGAATATTGTAAGATGGTGGAAAAGGCAAAGCATTATATTTATGAAGGTGATATTTTTCAGGTAGTGCTTTCCAATCGCCTGGAAGCTGATTACGAAGGAAGCCTTTTAAATGCGTACCGTTTGCTTCGCACAATTAATCCTTCACCATATATGTTTTATTTTAGCAGTGATGATATGGAGGTAGCGGGGGCTTCACCAGAGACATTAGTAAAATTAGACAATGGCACATTGCATACGTTTCCGTTAGCAGGAACACGCCCAAGAGGTGGAAGCAAGGAAGAGGATGACTGTCTGGAAAAAGAATTGTTAGCAGATGAAAAAGAGTGTTCGGAACATAACATGTTGGTAGATTTAGGGCGAAATGATTTAGGGAAAATTAGTAAATTTGGTACTGTTGAGGTAGAAAGTTATATGGAAATCTTAAAGTATTCACATGTAATGCATATTGGTTCTACGGTAAAGGGTACGATACAAGAAGAAAGGGGAAGTCTGGATGCTGTGGATGCGGTGCTTCCGGCAGGGACACTTTCTGGTGCTCCGAAAATTCGTGCCATGGAAATTATTAATGAATTGGAAAATAACAAACGTGGTATCTATGGCGGTGCAATTGGATATGTCGATTTTACTGGAAATCTGGATACCTGTATTGCTATTCGCACAGCATATAAGAAAAATGGAAAAGTGTTTGTTCGTTCTGGCGCTGGAATTGTTGCAGACAGTGTGCCGGAAAATGAGTATAGGGAATGTATTAATAAGGCAAAAGCAGTAATGAGTGCGGTTGAACAGGGACAGGAGGTGATGTAAGATGGTTATTTTAATTGATAATTATGATAGTTTTTCGCATAATCTGTACCAGCTTGTGGGGAGTATTCAGCCTGATATCAAGGTAGTTCGTAATGATGCATATACACCAGAAGAGTTAGAACAGATGAAACCATCCCGCATTATTCTTTCACCAGGACCGGGAAAGCCGCAGGATGCAGGAATTTGTGAAGATGTAATAAAGCATTTTAAGGGAAAAGTGCCGATTTTGGGGGTCTGTCTGGGTCATCAGGCGATTTGTGAAGTATTTGGCGCAACGGTATCTTATGCAAAAGAGTTAATGCATGGGAAAATGTCTGTTGTACGTTTAAAAGAAGACTGCAGGCTGTTTCAGGGAATTGGAACAGAAGCAGAAGTCGCAAGATATCATTCCCTGATTGCATTAAAAGATACCATCCCGGACTGTCTTGAAGTTACGGCAGTGACAGAGGATGGAGAGATTATGGCAGTTCAACACAAAGAATATGAGATTTATGGATTACAATTTCATCCAGAGTCTATTTTGACACCAGAGGGAAAAGTCATGGTAGAAAATTTTCTTAGAGGGGGGAGGAGAGATTGAAAAATGATTAAAGAAGCGATTAGCAGTTTGATAAAAGGAAATAACTTAGAAGATAAACGGATGGAGCAGGTTATCAATGAAATTATGACAGGAGAGGCTACAGATGCACAAAAGGCAGCTTTTTTGACGGCATTGGCGGTGAAAGGGGAAACGGTAGAAGAAATTGCGGCTGCTGTAAGAGTGATGCACAAGCATTGTGTAGAATTTCATAATGATAAAGATGCATTGGAGATTGTGGGTACTGGTGGGGATGGTTCCAATACATTTAATATTTCTACTCTTTCAGCGATTGTGACATCAGCTGCGGGATATCGTGTAGCAAAACATGGAAACCGTGCCGCAAGCAGTAAGTGTGGTACGGCGGATTGTCTGGAAGCACTTGGCGTAAAGATTGATGCAGAAGTGCCAATAAGTGAAAAAAGCCTGGAAGAGTTAAATCTCTGCTTTCTGTTTGCGCAGAAATATCATCCGGCAATGCGCTTTGTAGGAGCTGTCCGTAAAGAAATTGGGATTCGTACTTTATTTAATATTTTAGGACCGCTTTCTAATCCAGCAGGAACAACACAGATGCTTTTAGGTGTTTTTGGTAAAGGGCTTGTGGAACAGCAGGCACATGTACTTGCTAATCTGGGAGTAAAGCGTGCCATGGTTGTTCATGGGTTAGACTGCATGGATGAGATTTCACTTAGCGCACCGACTTTTGTTTGTGAGATGCGGAACGGAGAATTTAAGACTTATGAAATCACACCGGAGCAGTTTGGATTGAATCGCTGTAAAAAAGAGGATTTAGTTGGTGGAAATCCAGAGGAAAACGCAAAGATTACGTTGGATATCCTTTCTGGAAAGACAGGAGCAAAGTTTGATGCCGTTGTCTTAAATGCTGGAGCGGCGATTTATATTGCGGATGGAAAGATTACAATAGAAGAGGGAATAGAAAAGGCAAAAGAGGCTCTTTTTAGCGGGAGGGCAAAAGAGAAGCTTGAAAAGTTTGTTGCTAAAACAAACACGCATATATTTGCGGGCAGAATGGAGTAAAAAGATGGATATTTTAGACGAGATTGCTCAAAAGACAAGGGAACGCCTTGTTCTTTGTAAAGAGCTAAAAACATTGGAGCAGGTAAAGGAAGAAGCCCTTGCGATGGACTGTAATACAGGATTTCCGTTTGAAGAGGCATTGAAAAAGAAAGGAGTTTCTTTTATCTGTGAGGTTAAAAAGGCGTCACCTTCTAAGGGGGTGATAGCAAAAGAATTTCCTTATGTAGAAATTGCAAAAATGTATGAAGAGGCAGGAGCCAGCGCAGTTTCTGTATTGACAGAACCATATTATTTTCAGGGCGCAAATCAGTATTTGACAGAGATTCACGATGCTGTAACGCTTCCGCTTTTGCGAAAAGATTTTACGGTAGATGAATATATGATTTATGAAGCCAAGGTAATTGGTGCTTCTGCGGCACTTTTAATCTGTTCTTTATTGGATGGGAGCGTTTTAAAAAATTATATTAAAATTGCGGATAAACTTGGGTTAACAGCATTAGTGGAGGCTCATAATGAAGAAGAGGTCAGGCAGGCAGTAACGGCAGGCGCCCGTGTGATTGGTGTAAATAACCGTGATTTAAGAACATTTACAGTGGATATTAAAAACAGTATACGGCTGCGAAAGCTTGTACCAGGGGAAATTCTATTTGTTTCAGAAAGCGGCATACGTACGGCAGAGGATATCAAAGAATTGGCTGAGAATCATGTAAATGCGGCTTTGATTGGTGAAACAATGATGCGTTCAGGCAATATAAAAGTAACATTGGCAGAAATGATAAAGAACGGTCAATAATTTAACAGGGTAAATGGTTGGCAGTTCTGAAAGATTGGAATGAGGTGAAAGAATGAGTGCAGGAAGATTTGGAAAGCATGGGGGACAGTATATACCGGAAACTTTGATGAATGAGATTCATAGTTTGGAAGCTGCTTATGAGCGTTATAAAAATGATGCAGAATTTGTTGCGGAGTTAGATAAACTGAACCGTGAATATGCAGGGCGTCCATCACTTTTATATTATGCAGAGAAAATGACAAAAGCGCTTAAAGGAGCAAAAATCTATTTTAAGCGTGAAGATTTGAACCATACCGGTTCACATAAAATTAATAATGTCTTAGGTCAGGTGCTTTTGGCTAAAAAGATGGGCAAGACCAGAGTAATTGCAGAGACAGGCGCTGGTCAGCATGGTGTAGCAACGGCAACGGCAGCAGCCCTCCTTGACATGGAATGTGAAATTTTTATGGGAAAAGAAGATACCGTTCGTCAGGCATTAAATGTCTATCGTATGGAACTGCTTGGAGCAAAGGTACATCCGGTAGAAAGCGGAACAAAGACATTAAAAGATGCTGTAAATGCCTGCATGGGAGAATGGACGGCCAGGGTAAATGATACACTTTATGTGCTTGGCTCTGTAATGGGGCCACATCCATTTCCAACAATCGTACGTGATTTTCAGAGCATTATCAGCAAAGAATCCCGTGCGCAGATTCTTGAAATGGAGGGAAGGCTTCCTGATGTTGTAATGGCATGTGTTGGCGGCGGAAGCAATGCAATTGGCTCTTTTTATGAATTTATCGAAGACAAAGATGTGCGGTTGATTGGCTGTGAGGCAGCAGGACATGGCGTGGATACGGATAAGACGGCGGCCACTATGGCAGTCGGGACAGAGGGGGTCTTTCATGGTATGAAATCCTATTTCTGCCAGAATGAATATGGACAGATTGCACCAGTCTATTCTATTTCTGCGGGACTGGATTATCCAGGAGTTGGGCCAGAGCATGCCTATCTAAAAGATATCGGAAGGGCGGAATATGTTCCGGTTACAGATGAAGAGGCTGTGAGGGCATTTGAATATATTGCAAGAGAAGAGGGCATTATTGCGGCTATTGAAAGTTCCCATGCAGTGGCACATCTGATGAAAATTGCACCAGAGATGAGAAAAGACCAGATTATTATCTGTACTCTTTCCGGCCGCGGGGATAAGGATGTGGCAGCAATAGCAAGATACAGGGGGATTGATTTACATGAGTAGAATAAAAAAAGCGTTTGAGAATAAAAAGGCGTTTATTGGTTTTTTAACAGCAGGAGATCCAACTTTGGAAAAAACAGAGGAATTTGTGCTGGAGATGGAGCGGGCGGGGGCTTCTCTGATTGAATTAGGCGTTCCGTTTTCAGATCCAATTGCAGATGGGCCGGTAATTCAGGCGGCAAATATCCGCTCTCTTTCAGCAGGTTGTACCACTGATAAAATCTTTGAAACGGTAGCTTCCCTTCGTAAAAAAACGGAAATTCCACTGGTATTTTTGGCATATCTGAACACATTGTACAAATATGGATATGAAGCGTTCTGCAAGCGTTGCCAGGATTGCGGTGTGGATGGTGTGATTATACCGGATATGCCATTTGAGGAAAAAGAAGAGCTTGTGCCGATTGCTTCCCAATATGGTGTGGACATCATTACAATGGTAGCTCCAACATCAAAGGAACGGATTAAAATGATTGCAAAAGATGCAACAGGATTCATATATGTGGTGTCCTCTATGGGTGTAACCGGAGCTAGAAGTGAGATTACAACAGATGTTGCAGAGATTGTTGAAATAATTCGGAGTGTGACCAAAACCCCGACTGCTGTTGGGTTTGGTATCAATACAAAAGAGCAGGTCCACAAATATTCTTCGATTGCAGATGGTGCAATTATCGGCAGCGCAATTGTAAAAATTGTAGCGCAGTATGGGGAGAAGTCAGGGGCAAAGCTGTATGACTATGTTTCTGAAATGGCAGACGCTCTGACAAAATAGAATAAGTATATAGTACTATAGGAGAAAAAAGAAGGATACGATGGATAATCCTTCTTTTTTTGTACGTTTCCTTTTTCGATTTTGTTTGTACGAAGGAAAGAACAATAAATATATGGAATTCTTGTCGAAACTGTGTTATACTAAATATATTTATATTGTTCGGTGAGAAATTGTGTAGAAATATTCGGTGTAGGCTGTGAATGAATTTTCAAACACGCTCTGAGACGAGAATGGAGATAAGAGATGAGAGAAAAGCGTTGGAGTTATTGCAAGTACTATTTTACAGTGTTGCTTATCGTATTGTTTTCTATTGTTTCGATAATGGCAATATCACATGATATGAATGGGAGTACAACAGAACTTGCTGCAAGGAATTTAGGTGATGCTGCAAGGATGTTTACTGCCCATTTTGATGATATGTTTACCCAGAATTTTTATCATTTGCAGCAGCTTGGGAAACAACTGAAGGGGACGGATTATCTGCCTGATATGCAGGCAGCACTGGAAGATTATAAAACAATTTTTCATTCTGTGGAAGTGATGGGCTTGGATGGGAATTGGAAGTGCGGTGATGAGCTTGATGTGGAGCTTAAACAGGGTGGAGTATTTGATTCTATCGTATTTGATAAGGCAAACGTAGTATATTCAAAAAAGATCAATGAGGAAGATAATGAAGAATCTATTGGTCTTTGTGTGCCGTTGGAACAAAATGGAGAGGCAGCAGGAGTATTGATAGGAACAATAGCTGTCAGCAAAATTAATGAATTGATGGATTCCTGGGGGTATACGGACGAAGACTGTGCATTTGTTGTAAATATACAGGGAAATTGCATGAGTTCTGGTGAAAAGTTTAATAAGGTTCTTGGAGAAAAGACAACTAATTATTTTACGTGCCTGTCAAACAGTGATTTAGAAGGAGAAATAAGTTCAATATCAAAATTTGAACGGGCGTTTTTAGAGGGAGATCCTTTTCCTATTCGTTATAGCTATGTTGGTAAGGAGTATATCGGCGAATTTTATCCAAGTAACTATGGGAACTGGTATGTAGGTTTTATTGAAAGGACAGATAACTTATATCAGGATTGGGTTTCTTTTTCTGGAAAGACAATTGCTTTTTTGGTAATTACTTCTATTTTATGGATAGGAGTACTGGTTTTTACAATATATGCTATTTACAATAAAGTATTTTTGCAGACAGAATTAGAGCGGTATACTATTGTACATAATCTGGAGCAGTCCATCATTTTAGAAATGCGGTTTTCTCCAAGGAGATTGGAATTTTTTGGGGATACAAAAGAGATGTTTGGGGTGGAAAATGTTGTACTGAATGGCGAGGAAGTTTTTGATATCTATAAGTATGTGCATGAAGATGACCAGTCAGTACGTGGAAGGCTTCATCATTTTTACGATGAAGGGGAGGAAAGCGTTTTTACGGCAGAAATCCGTATCAAAAACGGTGTTGACAGTTATGGCTGGTATCGGATTTCTGGTACTGTAATTAAAGATAAGCATTTGGGGATCAATACTAAGTTTGTTGCCAAGATTTCAAATGCTGACCAGCAGATTTCGGAAGAAAAGGATTTAGTACAGAGAGCAGAAAATGATTTGCTGACAGGTATTTTAAATAAGAAGACAATGGAAGAAAAGGTGTCAGGTGCGTTAAAAGAGATAAAGGGCAACAACCACTGTATTTTTTTCATGGTAGATTTGGATAACTTTAAAAATGTCAATGATAAGCTGGGGCATATTTATGGAGATAAGGCGATTGTTGATACCGCCCATCTTTTGACAGAGCTGTTTCCGAATAATGCTTATGTCGGACGTCTGGGTGGTGATGAATTTGCTGTCTGTGCAATTTATGATGCATTTGATAAAGAGAGCATGATAAATTATATAAAGAAAAAAGCAGATAAAATATGTGAAGTAAATCGACGTACTTATGCGAATGGAAATGTTTCTGTTGATATTTCAAGCAGTGTGGGAATTGCAATAGCGCCTGATTCAGAACAGAATTTTGAAATTGTTTACAAGATGGCAGATAGTGCGCTGTATCGTTCAAAAAATGGGGGAAAGAACTGCTATCATATCTATCAGAGTTAATAAGCTGTAATAGATAGGAGAAGGTAAGCTGTGTGGATATTTGCAGCTTGCAGGATTCTGACGGCGGTTGTGGTATGGGAATTGATTCTGGTTTTTGTTAGCAGGAACTGGCTGCCCTTGTGGAAAAATCGAATTTATTTGAAAATGTTAATTCTGCTGCTAACAGTGGCAGCAGAATTGTTATGGCGAGATATTCTGTCGAATTTTATTCAGCTAGAGTGTGTTTGAAAATTGCTTTTTGCAAGATATGCTTCTCACTTTGTGGGAGATTTGGCTCAAATTTAAGAGGTGTAGCGGGCTACATTGACTAAATTTGAGCTAAATATAGCGCAAAGTGGGGAGTGCAGATTGTGAGAATGAATTTTCAAACACGCTCTAGGAGTTGTATTAGAAACGGGATATCAGATTTTTGTAAGTGTTTGTACTTTGTTTTTATATTACCAGATTTTGCTATATGATTTGGCGCTTACTGGTAAGATGCTATTGAAAAAACAGTTCTTTTTCGGGTATTTTTTTATACCTTTCTTTTGGTCAGTATTATTTCTGTGGCGGCATAATGTATATCAGGTTGATGATTATGAGTTTGCGGTTCTGTTCCCGAAAAAAATGACAGCAGAGAAAATGCGCCATGTATTGGAACAGGAAACTGCAAAGTTGCTATTCACGGCTGGTTTTTCGCATGATGTTTAGAATAGCCGTGAATAGTAACACTGCAAAATGTTTATATAATTTTTCTTTGATTAACAGTGGAAAATAAGGAACACTTGTATTATACTTAAAGATGGTATGAAAATTAATTGTTACTATTGTGCATGTATATGGAAGGCTGTGAATAGTAGCAGGAATTCGCACTAGTGATGAATGGAGGAGACTATGGAATTAACGAATAAGGAGTTAAGGGATGAAATCTGCGATGCCTGCCATAAAATGTGGCAGCTTGGCTGGGTAGCGGCAAACGATGGAAATGTTTCTGTGAAACTGGAGGACGGCACTTTTCTGGCAACACCGACTGGCATCAGCAAAAGCTTTATTACACCGGAAAAGCTGGTACATATTGATAAAGATGGTAATGTACTGGACGGATTGGAAGGATACAGGCCATCTTCAGAGATTAAAATGCATTTAAGGTGCTATGCAGAACGTGAGGATGTTGGCGCTGTTGTGCATGCGCATCCACCAGTAGCGACAGGGTACGCTGTTGCCAATGTACCACTGGATGAGTATTCTATGATCGAAACGGTAATTGCGATTGGCTCGGTGCCAGTAACGCCATATGGAACACCTTCCACCAATGAAGTGCCAGAGGCGATTGCGCCATATCTTGGGGAGCATGATGTAATGCTTTTACAGAACCATGGTGCGCTTGCAGTAGGGGCTGATGTTTTGACAGCATACTATCGTATGGAATCATTGGAGCTGTTTGCTAAAATCAGCCTGAATGCACATCTGCTTGGCGGGGCACAGGAACTTTCACGTGAAAATATTGACCGTTTGATTGGCATGAGAACACAGTATGGGGTAACAGGAAAACATCCAGGTTATAAGAAGTATTCGAAATAGTAATGATTGACAATTTTTAAACATGTTCAGGCAAAAGGGCAGCAGCATATGCACTGCTGTCCTTTTTGGCAAATGTGATTAAGTTGTTTCATTTAATTATTTACAGAGCCTAGGAGGAGATATGGCAACAAAAAATGTATTGGCGTTTGATTTGGGGGCAAGCAGTGGACGTGGAATGCTTGCACGTTTTGATGGGAAAAAGATAACTTTGGAGGAAATACATCGTTTTCCGCATAATTTCAGTGTAATGAATGGACATGTTTATTGGAATATTCTGCTGCTGGCAGACGAAATAAAGCATGGAATGTCACTTTGCAGGGAAGAACTGAGCGGAGTAGGCTTTGATACATGGGGCGTTGACTGTGGGCGGCTTGACCGTGAAGGGAATCTGCTTTCTCTGCCAGGAAGCTATCGTGATGCGGCTTTAGACGATGCCAATATGGAAGAGGTGTTGGAAAAAATCGGTGGGGAGCAGTATGCTTTTGAGCAGACCGGGATTGCAAGTCTTGCCTATAATACATTGTATAAGCTTTATTATATGCAGAAAAATATGCCGTCGCTGTTAGGTTGTGCGGATAAGATGCTTTTAATGCCCAATTTATTGGAATATCTTTTTTCGGGTGTAGTGCATACGGAATATTCCATTGCATCTACAACACAGCTTTATGATATGCATAAGAAAGCATGGGTAAAGTCTTTTATTGATAAACTTGGACTAAAGGAAAGCCTGTTTACGGAGGTTGACCTTTGCAGGCAGGGATATGGGTGTGCTTCGCCCTGAAGTAGCTGTGGAAGTAAGACAGGAGCAGCTTCATGTAATATCTGCACCAGGGCATGATACGGCGTGTGCGGTTGCCGCTGTGCCGGCGCAGGCAGAGGAATTTACGTTTCTGTCCAGTGGCACATGGTCATTAATGGGGATATCTTCTAAGAAGCTTTTAGAAGGCGAGGCAATCATTCGTGATAAAATTTCAAATGAAGGGACAGCAGATGGTGGTTATCGGCCGACCGTTAATATTATAGGGCTTTGGATTATTCAGGAGCTTCGGAGGAATTTTGCGGCGCAGGGAAAGAATTATGACTTTGCGCAGATGGCAGAAATGGCTTCTAAGGAAAAGCCGTTACAGTGCTTTATCTGCCCAGATGATTTTATGCAGCCTGGTGACTACACGCATCAGATTCGGGAATACTGTAAAAAGACAAACTAGGCAGTGCCGGAAACAGATGGTGCGTTGATACGCTGTGTTTTAGAAAGCCTTGCATTAAAGTATCGGCAGGTATATGATACATTAAGACCGTTCATTACATGGGAAGAAAAGCTGTATATTGTCGGAGGCGGAGTACAGAACAGGCTTTTGTGCCAGTTTACGGCGAATGCACTGGGAATTCCGGTTGTGGCAGGCGCAAGTGAGGCGACGGCTGTTGGAAATGTGATGTCACAGCTCAAGGCGGTTGGGGCTTATCAGACAAATGATGACAAGTGTAATATTTTAGCGGCTTCTTTTGGCACAACAGAATATCTTCCAGAGAATCAGGAAGAGTGGCAGGAAGCATATGCCCGTTTTCAAATTTGGAAGTTTCTTTGATGCAAAGTCAGAGTATTTTGCAGCAGATAGTTTCAGAGTTTCTTAATAATATAGGACTGTTCAAAAACAGGCAGGTCGGTATGTATCTGTTGTTTTTGAATGATTCTAAGATAAATGGAGGATTAGAATGGCAGCAAGTATAACAGAGATTTCCCAGGTGGAAATTCCAGAGGCTTACGAATTGATAAAAGGAGAATTTGTGAAAGAAGTAAATAGCTTTGTCCTGACACTGCGACATAAATTGAGCCAGGCAAGGGTGCTTGTTTTCAGTAATGAGGATGAAAATAAAGTGTTTAATATTGGATTTCGTACACCGCCCGAAGACGAAACAGGAGTACCGCATATTATTGAGCATACGGTGCTTTGTGGTTCGGAGCATTTTCCGGCGAAAGATCCATTTGTGGAACTGGTAAAAGGCTCGTTAAATACGTTTCTGAATGCGACAACTTATCCGGACAAGACAATGTATCCTGTTGCAAGCTGTAATGATAAGGATTTCCAGAACCTGATGCATGTTTATCTGGATGCTGTTTTTTATCCGAATATTTATCATTATGAGGAAATCTTCAAACAGGAGGGTTGGCATTACGAGCTGGAAAGCAAAGAGGATGAGATTACCTATAATGGTGTTGTATATAATGAGATGAAAGGGGCTTTTTCTTCTGAAGAAAGTGTTTTGGAGCGTTTCATTATGAACAGTCTTTTTCCGGATAATACTTATGGTCACGAGTCTGGCGGAGATCCAAAATGCATTCCTGACTTAACTTATGAAGATTATCTGGATTTCCACAGACAGTATTATCATCCATCAAACAGTTATATCTGCCTGTATGGAAATATGGAGGTAGAGGAGCGTTTACAGTTTCTGGATGAAAATTATCTGAAGAATTTTTCGGCGATTACTGTTCATTCTGAGATTCCTTTGCAGAAGCCGTTTACACAGATGAAAGATTTGTCTAAGGAATATGCTGTTGCAAAGGATGCGGATTGCACAGAAAAGACATATTATGCTTATGCGGCTGCTATGGATATTACGCTTGACCAGGAAACCTGCCGGGCGTTTGAACTATTGTCCTATGTTTTGGTTGAAATGCCGGGTGCGTCATTAAAACAGGCGCTTTTAGATGCCGGGATTGGCTCTGATATTTATGTGGATTTCTGCGATATATTGCGCCAAAGCTACTTTGCGATATTTACGAAAAATGCGAAAAAAGGGCAAAAACAGGAATTTTACCAGATTATCCGCAGTACCTTAGAAAAATTGGTGGCTGAGGGAATTGACCGTAAAGCTTTAGAGGCGGCAATTAACGGTACAGAGTTCCGGGAGCGGGAGGCAGATTATGGATCTACTCCAAAGGGCTTGTTGTATAGCATAAGGACTTTTAAAACATGGTTGTATGATGATAATGAACCGTATGCTGCTTTGTGCTATGAAAAATATTATGATTTCCTTCGGGAAAAATTAGGGACAGATTATTATGAGCAGTTAATCCAGAAATATCTTTTGGACAATCCGCATGCGGTGCTGGTGGAAATGATGCCAGAGCCAGGACTTGCCCTTAAAGTAGAGGAAGAAACAAAGGAGAAGCTGAAAAGCTATAAGGCGAGTCTTTCCGACAAGGAGCTGGAGGAGCTGATTGAGGCAACAAGGGCTTTGAAACGATATCAGGAGGAGCCGACACCAAAAGAGATTCTGGAAAAGATTCCAATGTTGAAACGGGAGGACATTGGCAAAAAGGTACAGCCTTATTACAATGAAGAGAAGCAGATTGACGGAGTAAAGACGATACACCACAATATTCCGACAAACGATATTATATATCTTCGCATGTTTTTTGATATTGATGGACTTGAGGAATATTTGCCACAGATTAGTTTTCTGACTACTCTGCTTGGGTATATGAATACAAAAAAACGTACTTATACGGAATTTGATACAGAGACGAATTTTTATACAGGCGGGATTGCATCGGATGTTGATATTTATTGCAGGAACCATGACAGCGATGATTACCGGATAGAATTTGAGGTTAATACAAAGGTGCTTCGGAGCAAGTTGAAAGAAGCGCTTGATTTGATGGCAGAAATGATGTTTGAAACCCTGTTTACGGATGAAAAGCATTTGCGTGAGGTTGTGGCAGAGGGACGTTCCCGTTTAAAGATGCGCCTGCTCTCTGCAGGGCATCAGGCGGCGGCAAGCAGGGCGACTTCTTATTTTTCAAAAAGTGCATGGTTAAATGACCACTATATCGGAATTGGTTATTATGGGTATCTGGCAAAGCTGGATGAGCATTTTGAGGAAGAAAAAGAGGATCTGATTGCAGGATGTAAAGCACTTCTTGCAAAAATATTCTGTCGCAGCGGGCTTTCTTTCTCTGTTACCGGAGAGGACAGTGCGTTTGAGGCATTGGAAGCAGAACTTCCATCATTTTTGGAAAGACTTGCTGCCTTTGAAAAGGAAGCGGCAGAAGAAAGCAATGAGAAGATATTGGAACAGCTTGCAAAATATGTACCAAAACTTTCACGCAGGCAGGAAGGATTTTCTACTCCGGCAGAAATCCAGTATGTGGCTCTTGGAGGAAGTTTTGCAAAGGTGCCATACAATTTTGGAGCGTTGCGTGTGGCAAGGCATCTTTTGAACTATGATTATCTTTGGAATGAAGTCCGTGTGAAAGGTGGGGCATATGGTGTGGCATGTCAGTTTAACCGTGAAGGGGAGGGGTATTTTACCTCTTATCGGGACCCGAATCTTTCTGCAACGATTAACGTATACAAAAAAGCGGCTGATTTTCTGGCTGGATATGATGCGCAGGAGCGTGAGGTCACAAAGACGATTATTGGAACAATCAGCGGCATGGATACGCCATTGACACCGAATATGAAAGGAAGGCGTTCTATGACCGGATATTTTTCCGGTGTGACAATTGAAGAGCTGCAAAAAGAACGTGACCAGGTGTTAAATTGCAGTCTGGAGGATATCCGTAGTCTTGCACCTGTTCTCAGGGCAGTAGCAGAAAGCGATAACCTCTGTGTTATTGGAAATGAACAGCATATTGCGGAAGAAAAGGAATTGTTTGCGTCAGTGCGGACTTTGTCTTAAATGTGTAAAGAAATTCTAAGCCAGCAGAAAACGCTGACTAATACTTTCTAAGTTACACATATTACACTGTAATATAGAAGGAAATGTTCTTTCAGAAGCATTTAAGCATATTTGAAGGAGTTACAGAATGAAAAAGTTTAAGTCGGGTTTTGTGACGCTGATTGGGCGTCCAAATGTAGGTAAATCAACTTTGATGAATCACCTGATTGGCCAGAAAATAGCGATTACTTCAAATAAACCACAAACAACTAGAAACAGGATTCAGACGGTTTATACCAGTGAAGAAGGGCAGATTATCTTTTTAGATACGCCGGGAATCCACAAAGCAAAAAATAAACTGGGAGAATATATGGTGACGGTTGCAGAACGCACTCTGCATGAGGTGGATTTGATTTTATGGCTTGTAGAGCCAACCACCTTTATCGGGGCAGGGGAGCGCCATATTGCGGATCAGCTAAAAAAAACGGATACCCCGGTGATTCTGGTGATTAATAAAATTGATACAGTAAGCAAAGCAGAGATTTTAACCTTTATAGATGCGTATAAGGATATTGTGGCATTTCAGGAAATTATACCCGTTTCGGCATTAAAGGGTGAAAACACAGATGAACTTTTGAAGGTGATGTTTGAATATCTGGAGGAAGGTCCATGTTATTATGATGAAGATACTATTACAGACCAGCCAGAGCGTCAGATTGTATCAGAGCTGATTCGTGAAAAGGCACTGCGTAATTTGAATGATGAAATTCCACATGGAATTGCTGTGGCAGTTGAGCGGATGGCGGAAAGAAAGTCAGGGCGGCTCATAGATATTGATGCAACGGTTGTCTGTGAGCGAGATTCCCATAAAGGGATGATTATTGGAAAACAAGGCGCAATGTTAAAAAAAATTGGCAGTCAGGCGAGACAGGATATTGAAAACCTTTTGGACTGCAAGGTGAATTTAAAGCTTTGGGTAAAAGTAAAAAAGGATTGGCGTGACAGTGATTTTTTGATGAAGAATTTTGGGTATAGAAAAAGTGATATAGAAGGATAACAATTGTAAGGGAAAGTTGTTCAGGTTAATTATTTACAGGTTCTTAAGTGCCTAAGGAGAAGATTTATGAAATTTGAAGCAGTATCAGAGTATACAAAAATATCAGGAAGAACATTGTTCCGTGAAAGTATTCGTTTTTTGGGATATAGTGGCACATCTGTTTCCTTTCGTTTTAATGGAAAGAAAGCGAAAGCGTATATTATTTCTGACATGGAGCATTATGAAACATTTCATCGGGCGTGGGCGGCTGTTTTTATTGATGATAAAAAAGAACCTTATAAACGATTTGAGATTACCTCTGTAGAGGCGGAGTATGTTTTATATGAATCGGATGTTCCAAAGGAGGTAACGGTTACTCTAATGAAATATTCAGAACCAGAATATGCGCCTTTGGGTGTGAAATGGTTGGAAATAGACAGTGAAGTCTTGCTGCCGCCTCCGGAGAAGAAGCAGAGGAAAATTCAGATTGTGGGTGACTCTATTACTTGCGGGTATGGAGTGGAAGGAAGCCTTGCGGATGCGTTTCACCGGACTTGTACAGAAAATCCAATGAAATCCTATTCCCTTCTGACAGTGACAGAGTTGGAGGCTGAGGCAGAAGTGATTGCATGGAATGGAAAAGGCGTTATCACAGAATATATTGGTGATGACAGGGAATGTGTAGAGGATAGCTGGCTGGTTCCGATGCTTTACGAATACACTGATGCCGGCTGTGAAAGGGATTATTTTCATGCTCCTCAAGACGTATGGGAAAAATGGGAACATAACAGCTATGAACCGGATTTGGTTTTGATTAATCTTGGAACAAATGATGCCAGTTATACTAGGGAGATTCCAGAGAGGAATGAAGAATTTAAAAAAGCATATCTTGCATTTTTGATAAGGATACATACTCTTCATCCTGCCTCTAAAATCCTCTGCATGGGTGGAACAATGGATCGAAGGCTTTGTGATGCCATAAATTGTGCGGTAAAAGAATTTCAGGAAGATAATTCTGATGTCAGCATCGAGTTTCTTGCACTTCCTCCACAAAGGGAAGAAGAGGGATTTGGAACATTCTGGCATCCTACAGAAATAACCCAGCGTAAAACAGCAGATGTTGTAATTGCAAAGGCAAGGGAAATGATGGGTTGGTAAAATTTGTTTCGTATAGGTGAAGGTATCTTTAGCCATGCTATAATCAGTACAATACAGTGGAAACTGCAAATAGGTAATTTATTTATAGTTTCTTATGAAAGGGAAAGGCATGGCGGAGAAATGGATCAAGAGGAACGTTGGAATCAGTTTGCCGCAACAGGCAAAATAATGGACTATTTGGAATACCGGAAAGGAACGGGAGAAACAGGGTGCAGCTTTTCGGCAGAAGGAAGCAGGGAACATGAGAGAGACAGTAGTACTTACAGGGATGATATTAACGGCATCTCCCATGAAAGAATACGATAGGCGGGTGGAGCTGCTTACCCGTGAAAGAGGACGGATATCGGCATTTGCACAGGGCGCACGGAGAGTCAACAGCGCCCTGTCTGCATGTACGATTCCTTTTACATTTGGAGAATTTACGATTTACGAAGGGCGTAATTCTTATAATGTCAAATCTGCCGTAATACAAAAATTTTTTGGGGACATCGCACAGGATTATGATATGACCTGTTATGCCTCCTATTTTGCAGAAATGGCGCAGTATTTTACAAAAGAAAATATAGAGGCGCCGGAAGAACTTTTGCTTTTATATGTAACACTTCTGGCAATGCAGAATAAACGTGTGCCGTTCCGGTTGGTGCGTGTAGTTTATGAAATGCGCATGATGATGATAGAAGGGCAGGGGTTGGAATTATTTGAATGTCTTCATTGCCATCAAACCGGCACAAGGGCAGTTTATTTTGCGGAAGGCGGTCTGCTTTGTGAAAAGTGTGCAGCAAAAGACCAGGAGCTGAAACGGGTATATCCATTAATTCTTAGTGCAGATGCATTGTATTCTTTGCAGTACATATTGTCATCCCCGTTGGAACGGCTGTATTCTTTTACGGTTGCTGATACAGTGCAGGAAGAATTGGAACACTTTATGAGAAGCTATCTGGGGAGGTATCTGCCGCATCGTTTTAAATCGCTGGATTTTATAATTTAACTGTTACCAGAGCGTGAATAGTAACAACCACTTTGGTATGATTTATTCCAAAAGTAACATAAAACTTGCAATCTGTGAGGGATAATGGTATATTTTTGAAAGATAAAACAGAAAGGCGTGGTTAGAATAATGGAAAAAACGATGGAAAAAATAGTTGCTCTTGCAAAGGCAAGAGGTTTTGTATACCCAGGTTCTGAGATTTATGGAGGGCTTGCCAATTCATGGGATTTTGGAAACCTTGGTGTAGAGCTGAAAAATAATATTAAGTCAGCTTGGTGGCAGAAGTTTATCCGTGAAAATCCATACAATGTTGGTATTGACAGTGCAATTTTAATGAATCCGCAGACATGGGTTGCTTCAGGGCACCTTGGAAGCTTTTCCGATCCTCTGATGGATTGCCGTGACTGTCATGAGCGTTTCCGTGCTGATAAGGTAATTGAGGACTACATGGCAGAAAATGAAATTAAAATAGAAGGAAGTGTAGATGCGTGGACACATGAAGAGATGGAAAGTTACATCAAAGAGCATGAAATTCCTTGTCCGGGCTGTGGGAAGCACAATTTTACAGAAATCCGCCAGTTTAATTTGATGTTTAAAACATTTCAGGGCGTTACAGAAGATGCAAAAAGTACAGTATATCTCCGTCCTGAAACAGCGCAGGGGATTTTTGTAAACTTTAAAAATGTTGCACGTACCTCTCGTAAGAAAATTCCATTTGGAATTGGTCAGGTAGGCAAATCTTTCCGCAATGAAATTACACCAGGTAATTTTATCTTCCGAATCCGCGAATTTGAACAGATGGAACTGGAATTTTTCTGTGAACCAGATACCGATTTGGAATGGTTTGCTTATTGGAAGCAGTTCTGCATTGACTGGTTAAAATCCCTTGGAATGAAAGATGAGGAAATGCGTGTTCGTGATCATGAAAAAGAAGAGCTTTCCTTCTACAGCAGGGCAACAACGGATATTGAATATCTTTTCCCATTTGGCTGGGGTGAACTTTGGGGCATTGCTGACCGTACAGATTATGATTTGACTCAGCACCAGGAGGTTTCCAAGGTAGATTTAACCTATTTTGATGATACAAAAAATGAAAAGTACCTTCCATATGTTATTGAGCCGTCCCTTGGTGTAGAACGCCTTACGCTGGCATTTCTTTGTGCTGCTTATGATGAAGAGGAAATTGGTGAGGGGGATGTGCGTACGGTAATGCATTTCCACCCGGCTATCGCTCCGGTTAAAATTGCAGTGCTTCCTCTTTCAAAGAAGCTTTCAGAGCAGGCAGATGAAATTTATGCAAAGCTTTGCAAAAAATATAATTGCGAATTTGATGACCGTGGAAATATTGGTAAACGCTATCGTCGTCAGGATGAGATAGGTACACCGTTCTGTGTTACATTTGACTTTGATTCCTTAGAGGATCAGGCGGTAACCGTGCGTGACCGTGATTCCATGGAGCAGGAGCGTGTAAAGATTTCAGAGCTGGAACAGTATTTTGAAGGAAAGTTTGCATTTTAAAAGATCTATAATTTTTTATGTACATTTGAATTGGCAGCCGCCTGTCCCATGAAAAGGATAGGCGGTTTTTTGCGGTTGTTCGGGAGAAATTGAACGTTGACATATGTAATGTAGCATGGTATATTTCTTGTAAGCATATTTTCTGATAATTTTTTCTATGCGTAAAGCAGTCTATATTCAGGTTATTCAAAGAATCTATGCTGAATTCCATTTTTGGTAAAGCAGGAGATTTTTTGAAACTCCTGCTGAAAATTTAATAGAAAATGCCAGAACGGGGAGAGTGGTGTTTTTGCAGTTGTTCAAGTTAATTTATGGCATTTTTTCGTATAGTATAGGTAAATTCCTATACAACTAAATGTTCTCACAGGAGGAATAGAATATGGCAGATGATAAAAAATATAATAGAAAGTACAAAGACTCTTTGTTTCGAATGGTGTTTCGAGAAAAAGAAAACCTGTTAAGTTTGTATAATGCGGTCAATAGCACAGATTATGCAGAAGTAGGGGAGCTGAAAATTGTAACATTAGAAAATGCGATTTATATGACTATGAAAAATGATGTGGCATTTTTGTTGTATGACTATATAAATATGTATGAACACCAGTCAACAATAAATCCTAATATGCCGTTAAGAGACTTGTTTTATATTGCGTACGAATATGAAAAACTGGTAGATGGAAAACAAATATATGGAAGTAAGACAATTCAAATACCAACTCCAAGGTTTATTATGTTTTATAATGAAACAGAGACAGCAGAGGAAAGTGTACTATTGAAGCTGTCAGATTTATATAGTGTTTCACTGGATGAACCGGAACTGGAACTAAAAGTAAAAATGTTGAATATTAATTATGGGTATAATAAGGAATTGCTGAAACAGTGTAAAATACTTGGAGATTATAGTGTTTATGTACATAAAGTGCGCAGTTATGCAAAAGAAATGCCTACAGAAGAAGCTGTTGATGTGGCAATGGAAGAATGTATCAGGGAAGGTGTGTTGGAAGAGTTTCTGATAAAATATCGTAAGGAGGCGAGGATGATGAGTATATTTGAATATGATGAAGAACAGGTTATGAGTATGATACGGGAACAGATAAGAGAAGAAGGATTAGAGCAGGGACGAAGGCAGGGGCTGGTTATAGGGGCAATAGAAGCTCTTAGGGATTTTGGACATGATGATAAAGAAATAAAGGCAGTAGTTATGAAAAAATACAGTTTATCAGAAGAAGAGATAACAGCGTATTTATAGATGGATAGTAACCAAATTGAAATTTATAGTTTGAATGTCTCCAAAATGCCTTTGTGTAGATTTGCCAAAAAGAATTATTAATATTTGGTAATTCTGCTAATTTATGGAAAAATTATTAACTGCCAGAAATAAGTAAAAATTTCTGGCAGTGGTGGTATTTACTAGTACAGCGAATAATTATATTGGCGAGTATTTTTCTGATGGTAATTCATCGCTGTTTTCATTAGAATCGCTTTCATCAAAAGGTAATCTTTTGAAATCTAAAGATAAGGAGATTCGAATTTCTCTATTGACAGATGATGATATCATATATTTATTGAAAAATGTTTGTATTAGTGATATAGGTGGAGAGTATTTTGCGAGAAATAAGAGAATGAATCCTATATGGAAATCGGAAGCAGAATATAGAGCATATATTTGTGGAAGTCAAGGGAAGATTGGGCCATTAGAAGAACTTATAGAACGGGATATGATATCGTTGATAAAGTTCATAAACAAGGCTGGTACAAATGGAATTGTAAATAGCAGAGCTTTAGAATATTGTGAGGAAGAAATTCTAAAAGTCAAAAACTCTCAGACGTTGAAAGGTGAGGCAGAAAAGCATCTACATACTGTGGAAAAATATTTAAGGTGGATTCAATTATTCCAAGAAATAGCTAAAGATTATAACATTCCATTTGAATTTCTTATGTTAGATGCAAAACAATTTAGTAGCGGATTTGGAAATTTGGATTTTGGAAAGCTCCAGATAGAGTTTGATTCAGCAAAAAAGAAAATCTGTGAATTCAGAAACGTATGTAATACTTTACATAACAGTGAAAAAGTAAGTGAGAATTTTTTTTATATTTTTTATCGGAGGAATGAAGAAAATAGGATTAGTATAAAAGATATGTTTAAAAGGTTTCGTGCTTTGGAAAATGACTTAGATTAACCGAAGTTATGAAAATAAAACTACCGCTCAGATAAAATCTGAACGGTAGTTTTATTTAATATCATATTTTTAATCGTATCTTATTCTGATGCAGCTTCCAGTTTTTCATAATCTTCTGGTACAGTCAGGTTCAAAGCCTTGCAGTTTTCTTCGTTATACATTTTTGTGAAAGTATCTGCAAATTCGATTTCCATATCACCAGGTTTTTTGCCATTTACAAGGATCTCGTATGCCATTTCACCTGTTTTGCGTCCAATGTCATAGTAGCTGATGGAGAGAGTTGCAACACCTGCGGAGCAGATACCAGCTTCTCCTGCAATTACTGGGATTCCTGCAGGGATCACAACATTTTTAATTGTTTCAGCGCTGGATGCCATGGTGTTGTCTGTTGGTACATAAATCACATCGCATTCATTGCAGGCAGTAGTTGTAACTGTCTGGATTTCATTAGAATCAGCAGCAGTATATTCTTTATACTCAATTTTGTCTTCATCTAAGGCTTTCATCATTAAATCAGACTGATATGCTGAGTTTGGCTCTGAGGAGCAGTAGATAATGCCAACTTTCTTAACATTTGGGTATAATTCTAAAATCATATCTTCCTGTTGTTCGATTGGAGCAAGGTCAGAAGTTCCAGATACATTTGTGCCTGTCTTGCCTGTCCAGTTTTCAATATTTAATGCAGTGCCATAATCAGTAATGGAAGTACCAAGAATTGGAATATCAGCAGTAGCCTGCGTTGCCGCCTGCAGCGCTCCGGTTGCATTTGCCATAATCAGGTCTACATTGCTTGTAACAAATCCATTTGTAATAGTGGAGCAATTCGTTGCTTCTCCCTGGGCATTCTGCTCATCAAATTTTACATTGCCTTCGCCAAGTTTTTCTGTCAATGCTTCTTTAAAACCTCTTGTGGCCTCATCTAAAGCTTCATGTTCTACAAGCTGGCAGATTCCGATAGTATATTTCTTAGATGATGAATCGGAAGAAGGACCAGAACCAGAACCGCTGTCAGAAGTAGATCCGGGATCAGAGCCACAGGCGGTCAGGCATGCTACTAAAGCAGCTGTAGTTAAAACAGATACAAGTTTTTTTGTGATTTTCATAAACTCCTCCTTATGTTGATTATTTAATTTCATGTACAATGGCTATTATAGTTTCCAGTCTTTTTTATGTCAAGTGCAAAATCATCCTCTTACGTGCAAGCACAACGAGTTTGACTATTTTCTGAAATCAACAGTGAATAGTAACCTCTGCCCAATGTTATTGGCAGAAAGTAGCAAGAAAGGTCTTTACAAATCATCTATTTACTGCGATAATAGTAAAAAAATAAAGGAGTGGATTGAAATGAGTACATATCAAAAACCGGTGGCAGCACAAATTGCCACAGAAGCAGAAGGTATTTACATGGCAAGTGGCGCAACAGAAGGTGATATTTCAGCAAAAGTTACTAAACAAAGTGAAGAAAGCTGGGGCGAGAGCGGACAGACCACCTTTAAAGTAGCATTAAAGGGGAAACTTAGTAATCGTATCAAACTGACTATTGTATTTGATAAGGAAATTACCAATGCATGGGGTGGCGGCGGAAGCTGTGAAATTTCTTCACCAAAGGCAATCTTTGATATTTATAATCCTTCAGACAGTTTTGAGATTACCGCACAGGGAAAAACGGGCTTAGGTGTAACAGACAGCTATGTTGAAAATGTAAAATAACAGGAAAAGGCGCTGCCAGATGGCAGCGTTTTTTATTGTGTAGAAAATTACGACGCATGTTGTTTGTGAAGAACGCTGATTTTAGAAAATAATTACCCTCTTACGTGCAAGCATGACAAGTTTGGCTATTTTTAAACACGCTCTATTCTTTTAGATTAAATACAAAAAAGTGTGAAATAATTTTGAAATCTGATATAAGGACAGAAAAAATACACGAAATCCTGGTTATAATGTTATCAACACAGAAGCAGAGGAGGAAAGCCATGAATTATCAGCAAATATTTGAACGGTATGAGATAAAATACCTGCTGACCATGCGGGAAAAGGAACTTATATTAGAAACAATGAAACCATATATGCGGCTTGACAACTATGGACATTCCACAATCCGCAATGTTTATTTTGACACAGATACATTCCGTCTTATCAGGCGTTCTCTGGAAAAGCCTGTATACAAGGAAAAATTGCGTGTGCGCAGCTATAAGGCAACAAAAGAGGATGATGATGTTTTTGTAGAGTTAAAAAAGAAATATCAGTCTGTTGTTTATAAACGGAGACTTGTCCTTACAGAGTTACAAGTCATAGAATGTTTTCAAAAAGACCTTCCGCTGCCTGTCAATTCGCAGATTGCAGATGAAATAGAATATTTTCGTAATTATTATAAGCCGTTGTATCCGAAGGTTTTTATTTCTTATGAGCGTGAAGCATATGAAATGATGGATGGCAGTGATTTTCGGGTGACATTTGATGAAAATATATTATACCGGGAAGATGATTTTTCATTTGCATCTGAAATTTATGGAATGCCTATTCTTAATGAGGGTGTGACTTTAATGGAAATTAAGGCTCCAAGCGCTATTCCCCTTTGGATGAGCAGGCAGCTAACCGAAATGCAGTTATTTAAGACATCTTTTTCAAAATATGGATTGGCTTATCAGGATATTTTTAAAAATGGAGGATTAAAATATGCTTAATAATTTATTTCGTGGGATTTTTGATACCGATATGACGACAGTTATTTCTGTGACTGATTTTTTAATTTGTGTTGGAACTGCTTTAATAGCAGGCGCCATTTTAGCGGTTATGTATATGTATAAAACCCGTTATACGAAAAGCTTTGTGGCAACACTTGCGCTTCTTCCCGCTGTTGTTTGTGTTGTTATAATGATGGTAAATGGTAATGTAGGTGCGGGAGTTGCTGTTGCAGGAACTTTTAGTCTCGTTCGTTTTCGTTCCGTTCCTGGTACGGCAAAGGAAATCGGAGCAATATTCCTTGCTATGGGAACAGGACTTGTTGCAGGCATGGGATATATAGGATATACTCTGTTGGTCGCCGTTTTATTAGGGGCAATAGGTATGTTGTATAATCATTTTGATTTTGGTATGAAGAAAAAAATGTCATTATATAAAACACTTAATATTACGATACCAGAAGATTTAGATTATAATGGTGTGTTTGATGAGATGTTAGAAGAATATACAACGGAATACGAATTAGCTCATGTTAAAACTACAAATATGGGGAGCCTTTTTAAACTTACCTACAATATGATATTGAAAAATTCTAATCAGGAAAAAGAACTTATTGATAAGATTCGCTGCCGTAATGGAAATTTGGAAATAAGCATTTCAAGGCAGACAACAGAAAATGGAGAGCTTTAGAAATGAAAAGGAGGAAATGCATATGAAGTTAAAAAACAGTTTTTTGTCAATTACGCTTATATCTGCTTTGCTTTTTACAGGATGTGGTAATACAAATGCAGGGAAGGATAGTGAAGATATAAGTAATAAAGAAGCATCTGATGCCACAGGGATAATGCTTCTTCTGGAAATTCAGTGAATAATTCAGCAGACAAAATCTCTGCTTCTGATGTGTTTTCGGACAGGGATTTAGAAACAGGATATGATGAAAGTTCTGCTGCTGTAATAAAATTGAGTGGAAAGAGCGCATCATGCGATTCGGACGCTGTAAAGGTAAGCGGCAGTAAAATTACGATTACAGATGAGGGGACTTATATTATTTCTGGTACGCTGCAAGATGGAATGGTAGTTGTAGATGCAGATAAATCCGATAAGATACAGATTGTTTTAAATGGTGTAACTATTTCTAATTCCACTTCTGCCGCTTTATATGTGTTAAAAGCAGATAAGGTTTTTATTACTACAGCAGAAAAATCGGAGAATACTCTTTCTAATGGTGGTACTTATAAGGCTATTGATGATAATAACATTGATTCTGTTATTTATTCCAAAGAGGATCTGACACTGAATGGAAAGGGATGCCTGACGATAAATGCGGATGCAGGACATGGTATTGTTTCTAAAGACAGTCTTGTATTGACAAGCGGTGAATATAATATTACTGCTGAAAGTCATGGGCTTTCTGGTAAAGATGATGTGTCTGTTGCAGATGGAAATTACAAAATTGTTTCAGGCAAGGACGGAATTCATGCAGAAAATTCAGATGATGAAAGCTTAGGATTTGTATATATTTTAGATGGCACTTTTGATATTACATCTGAGGGGGATGGAATAAGCGGAGCTGCATTGGGGCAGATTGGAAATGGCAATTTTAAAATTAAGACAGGCGGAGGCTGTGAAGCAGCAGAGGTGAAGACAGAGCAGAATATGGGCGGTATGCGTAATGGTCATGAGCCAGGAATGAAGGACGCACGCAGGCCGGAACAGCAGGGAGACAGGCCAGATGCACCATCAGATGTACCGTCAGATACAATACCAGATACAACAGAAAGCAGTGATAGCACAGATACAGTCAGCATGAAGGGAGTTAAGGCAAGTGGGAATTTATATTTAGATGGTGGAGAATTTGAAATTGATTCTGAGGATGATTCTTTGCATTCTAACAGTAATATTTCTATTACAAAAGGAAACTATAAGCTGGCATCAGGTGATGATGCCATGCACGCTGATTCTGATGTTGCCATTTCAGGCGGAACGATTGATATATCACATTGTTATGAGGGAATTGAAGGAAAGGCAATTAATATTTCAGGTGGTGATATTTCGCTTGTGTCAAGTGATGATGGATTAAATGCGAGTGGGGGAGCGGATGGCAGCGGTTACGGCGGACATGGTGATTCATTTGCATCTTCTGATGATGTATATATTTCCATTTCAGGTGGAACGATTTATATTACCGCTTCCGGTGACGGTGTTGATTCTAATGGCAATTTGACTATAAGCGGTGGGCAGACTTATGTTTCAGGACCTTCTAATAGTGGTAATGGTGCACTTGATTATAATGGGGAAGCAAGTATTTCGGGCGGAATTTTTGCAGCATCAAGCGCCTCAGGCATGGCACAGAACTTTGGTTCATCTTCTACACAGGGAGCAATGCTTGTTTCAACAGAAGCAGGAAATTCCGGTGATGAAATTTCTTTGGCTGATTCCGATGGAAATGTGCTTGTATCATGGAAGGCTGAAAAAGATTATTCATGTGTAAATATCAGTTGTCCAGAGTTGGTTAAGGGTGAAACTTATACGTTGACTGCAGGGGATACAGTAAGTGAAATTACAATGTCTGACCTTATTTATGGAGAAGGAAATGAGGCAGGAAAAGGCGGTGGAAAAGGAGCTGGCGGCATGGGTGGCCGCAGAGGCAGCAAAGATATGAAGCAAACATGAAAGAGAACAATTTTCAAACACGCTCTAAGGCAATTTTTGTCAGCGCACCAGTGAAGTTGGTGCGCTTTTTTTTGGTTAGTAGAAAGGCTGCAAATCTTCCAAAAAGATTGACTGACAATAATTTTGATATATAATTACTAAATAGGAAAGTACGCAATAATTGGGAAAGGGTAAAATTTGATAGTCAAGGAATATCAGGTACAGAAAAAAACGGAGGTCAGAATGGCGAGAGTAGTATCGGTTGGAACTCAGAATTTTGAAAAATTAATTTCTAATAACTGTTTTTATATAGATAAGACTCTTTTCATCAAAGAGTGGTGGGAGAACGAAGATGAAGTTACTTTAATTACCAGGCCAAGACGATTTGGCAAGACACTGAATATGAATATGCTTGAGCGTTTCTGGAGTGTCGAATATAAGGGGCAGGGGGAAGTTTTTCAGAATCTTTTTATTTGGCAGGAGGAAAAATACAGAGAATTACAGGGAACATATCCAGTTATTTTTTTATCCTTTGCTGGTGTCAAGGAAACCAGTTATGATATGGCAGTTTACCGAATTTGCTTTTTTTTGCAGGAATTGTATATCAAATATTATAATCTGTTGGACTCTGCTGTGCTGACAGATGGGGAAAAGCAGGTGTTTAGGAACATGACAGATGGGATAAAAGTTGAAGATGCACCGACAGCTTTGTACCAACTGTCAAAATATTTGTATCGCTATTATGGGAAAAAAGTGATTATTTTGTTGGATGAATATGATACGCCGATACAGGAGGCGTATGCAGGTGGGTACTGGAAAGAAATAGTCTCATTTACAAGGACTTTATTTAATAATACTTTTAAAACTAATCCGTATTTGGAGCGTGCAGTAATGACAGGAATTACCAGAATAAGCAAAGAATCTTTGTTTTCAGATTTAAATAACCTCAAGGTGGTTACTATGACCTCAAAAAAATATGCTTCCTGTTTTGGTTTTACAGAGACAGAGGTGTTTGCGGCGATGGACGAGTTTGGAATGAAAGATAAGGAAGAAGTAAGAAAATGGTATGATGGGTTTACAATAGGGGATTTAGAGGATATATACAATCCATGGTCAATTATCAACCTATTGGATGAGGGAAAACTGAAATCTTATTGGGCAAATACAAGTTCTAATGAATTGGCTGGCAGTTTGATTAGGATGGGGGACATAAACCTGAAAATGCAATTTGAGGAACTTTTGTCTGGCGGCACAATTGCGTGTAAAATTGATGAGGAAATTGTATTTCACCAGTTAGGGCAGAAGAGAAATGCAGTTTGGAGTCTTTTGCTGGCAAGTGGTTATTTGAAAATTACAGAAATTAGAGATGATATTTACGAGATGGAGCTGACAAATTATGAAGTTAGGAAAATGTTTGAAAATATGGTTAGTGACTGGTTTGGCGAAGATACTGTAAATTATAATGGTTTTCTAAAAGCTCTTTTAAGGGGAGATTTAGAGGAAATGAATGAATATATGAACCGTTTTTCTTTGTCGATGTTCAGTTCTTTTGATGGAGGGACACATCCCTCGGAGCCGGCTGCTCCAGAACGCTTTTATCATGGCTTTGTATTAGGGCTGCTTGTGGATCTTGCAGGCAGGTATAAGGTGACATCAAACAGGGAGAGCGGACTGGGGCGTTATGATGTGATGTTAAAGCCTTTAAATAAGGAGGATGATGGGATTATTTTGGAATTTAAGATTTATAACCCAAAGAAAGAGGCTGATTTAGAGGAAACTGTTCAGGCGGCATTGAAACAAATCGAAGAAAAAAGATATGAACAGGAGTTGCTGGATAGTGGTGTTAAGAAAAGTCATATTAGGAAATATGGTTTTGCATTTGCGGGCAAGAAGATTTTAATTGGAAAATAAAAAAGACATTGCTATGTGGCAAAGGATTTGAAGAAGTGGAGGAAAAAATGGGGGAATTAGAAAGAATGCGTGGCAAGGCAGAGGATGCAGAGCGGAAGGTAGAGCGTTTGTCAGAGCAGATTATGAAGGCATTGGCAAGCACGATTGATGCAAAAGATAAGTATACGAATGGGCATTCCTTCCGGGTTGCAGAGTATTCAGAGGAGATGCTGCGTCGGGCGGGTGGTTCGGTTAAGGAGCAGGAGGAGCTCTATTATATGGGGTTATTACATGATATTGGAAAGATAGGAATTCCAGATGAAATTATCCGCAAAACTTCTGGCCTGACTGAGAAAGAATATACATTAATTAAGTCACATCCAGTCATTGGATATAATATTTTAAAAAATATATCAGAAATTCCTGATCTTGCGGTCGGGGCAAGATGGCACCATGAGAAATATGATGGCACTGGTTATCCAGATGGGTTAAAGGGCGAAGAGATACCACTTATGGCGAGAATTATTGCGGTTGCGGATGCTTATGATGCAATGGCTTCCAGAAGAAGTTACCGGGATGTCCTGCCACAGCAGGTAGTGAGAAATGAGTTGGAAATGGGAAAGGGAAAACAGTTTGATCCATATTATGCGGATATTATGATTGCTATGATTGATGATGATATGGGGTATCAGATGCGTGAGATGTAAGTGAAGTTATGGAAGATGGACGCAAAAGACCAGACTGTATAGGATAGATTGAGGTGTAACAGCGGATTGCGTTAGGCAGAGGAGTGAGAATGGTATGGACAAGGAAAAGTTGTTATTTTCTAATCGGGATTTATGGAAATTAATTATGCCAATGATACTGGAGCAGATGCTTGCAGTTCTTGTAGGGTTTGCAGATACGGTTATGGTTGCAAGTGTAGGGGAATCTGCGGTTGCAAGTGTATCTTTGGTGGATAATATCAATATTTTGCTGATTAGTGTTTTTGCGGCGCTGGCAACAGGCGGAGCGGTTGTTGCGGGACAGTTTATGGGGCATGGGGATGACAAAAAGGCGTGTCAGGCGGGCGAGCAGCTTGTGATTTTTATGGTGTTTTTTTCTGTGATAATTATGGCCCTGTTATATCTTTGCAAGGGCTTTGTGCTAAATGTCGTTTTTGGAAAGATTGAACCAGAAGTAATGGAATATGCTGATACATATTTGATGATTGTAACGGCATCGATTCCTTTTATTGCGCTTTATAATTGCGGTGCCGCAATTTTTCGTGTACAGGGCAATTCGATGATTTCCATGCTGGTTTCCCTTCTGATGAATGCAATCAACGTGGCAGGAAATGCGATTCTTATTTTTGGATTTCATTGCAAGGTAGAAGGTGTAGCCATTCCAACTTTGGTTTCCCGGGCCATTGCTGCAGTTGTTATTGTACTATTGATGCGCAGACAGGATTTGAAAATACATCTTAGCAGACCATTTCGTTTTCGGCTGGATGGAAATATGATTCGAAGAATTCTTCAGATTGGCATTCCGAACGGAGTGGAAAACAGCATGTTCCAATTGGGAAAAATTGTGTTGTTAAGTCTGATTTCCAGTTTTGGAACAGTTGCTATTACAGCAAATGCGGTCAGCAATGCAGTCGCTGCTTTTGCTATTTTGCCGGGGCAGTCTTTGGGAATGGCTTTGGTTACGGTTGTGAGCCAGTGCGTAGGGGCAAGGGATTATAAGCAGGTGAGATATTATACGAAAAAACTGATGATATTTACCTATGTGGCAATGGCATTTACCAATATGGTTATTGCGTTTGGAATTCCAGTAATTAATCAGGCATATCAGCTTTCCACAGATACGGCTGCACTTACCAGACAGATTTTGATTCTCCACAGTATTTGTGCAATCGTAATCTGGCCGGTTTCTTTTACATTGCCAAATACACTTCGGGCGGCAAGTGATGCAAAATACACTATGATGATTAGTCTTTTGTCTATGTGGTTATGCAGAATTATCTTAGGATTTTTGCTTGGGAAATATGCAGGTATGGGGCTTTTTGGGATTTGGGTTGCTATGATTATTGACTGGTGCGTGAGAAGTGTTTTTTTCTGTGTGCGCTATGGAAGGGGGAAATGGGAAGAACAGAAGATTGTTTTTTAAGGTATTCAAATTTGCCCTGCCGATTTAGTGGCAGGGCATGGGAAAGCTTTGCTTTTATCAGTTCTGTACTTTGCCGTTTTTTTGAAAATGAATACCAAAAGGTTTGCTAAAGTTGTTCATGTTTTGAATGATTTGCTGTTTGCTTTTGCCTTTTAAAGGAACAGGCTGATAATTATTGATTGCTGTTGTGGAAGAAACACGGCAGGGGATAATGCGGACATTGTTATCCTTTTTCAGTTTGTCTCCTTTAAAGGTAAATGTCTGCTGAAAAATCATGGTATCTTTATCGGAAGGATTTGTATTGCCGCCGAAACAGAAGTTGGCGAGGCTATATACAATGTAAGCGCCTTTGTATTTTTCAATACCCTGTAAAGTATGTGGGTGGTGTCCCAGGACAAGATTTGCTCCTTTCTGGACAGCATAATGTGCCAGTTGTGTCTGTACATCGTTTATGGTGCTTGTATGTTCGATGCCTGCATGTATACTGACAATAATCAGGTCGGCCTTTTTCTTTTTCAACTTTTTTATACCAGACTTAATCAAGTTTTTGGAATAGTCTGTTCCAGAAAGTCCGTTTACGGCAATCATTCCGATTTTTTTCTCTTTGGCCTTGAAAATGCTGACTTTCTCAAAGGAAGAATATTTTATTTTGGCACTTTTTAATACGCTGATGGTATCTGTATAGCTGATTTCACCATAGTCCTTGCAATGGTTATTTGCAAAAGAAACGGCTTCTACACTGCCTTCTTTTAAAATATTTACATAGGAAGGATCTCCACGGAAAGCATAGGTCTTATCCATGCGAACGCCTCTTGTTGTCAGGGTGCCCTCCAGATTGACTAAGGTTAAATCATCCTTTGCAAAAATCTTTTTTACTTTTTGGAAAAAGTAGGCGTTATTTTTTTTCTGGTTGTAAACAGAATAAAAATTTACACTGCCAGGAGAACTCTGGTCACTTCCAAAAGTGCAATCACCAGCGGCACTGATTGTGATTTCTGTAATTTGCGGAGCCTCGGTAGCGGTTGGTGGTTCTTCTGTTAGTAATGTGTTGTTTTGTGTTTGATGGGCATTGTTTTCTGTTGGAAGCGTGCCATCTTGTGCCTGGTTCGCATTGTCTTCTGCTGAGGCAGGGGCATCCTGTGTCTGCATTGGCTGCGGGCTGTTGGATTCTGCATTGTCAGAGGAGTCTGAACCTGAAGTGTTTTGTGTTTCCTGCTCTGTTGCGGGATTTGTCGTTTCTTTAGAGGAAGAACATCCGGTAAAGGAAAGGCATGAAATAAGGGCAAATGATAGGAAATAAAATATTTTTTTCATTTGTATGTAACCTCCATAACTGTTTTTGCATAGTAACTGTAGGTATAGTAACTGATATTTTTGTTCTTGACAAGACTGTAAAAAAACAGTTCAATAGAAATAAGAAAAAGAAAAGCTGCTGTTTTTGCAGCGCCAGACGGCATAGCTGGATGATTTTTCGCATGATGTTTAGAATAGCCGTGAATAGTAACTAAAAGATATTTTGAAGAAAGGGATTATTATTATGGAAAATGGTATAGAATTTATATGGAAGGATCGCAAAAGGAATGCTTTGGGGCTTCCATGGACATTTACTAAGTATTCGCTGTCTGCGGATCGTCTTTTTATAGAAAGTGGTCTTTTGAAGACGGTAGAAAATGAAGTGCGCCTATACAGAATTCTGGATTTATCCTTAACCAGAACGCTTTCACAAAAAATATTTGGTATTGGAACAATTAAGGTTTCATCAGCCGATAAAACATTGGGAGATTTTGAAATCAAAAATGTGAAAAAGCCAAATGAAGTGAAAGAGTGCCTTTCTGGCCTTGTGGAGGAAAATCGTGAAAAGAAACGGGTATCAGGTCGGGAGTATATGGGAGATGACGATGAAGATTTGTAGTAGTTCCCGTCAAAATCTATTGCATATGCTTAGGAACTGATGTGAATCAATGCCATTTAGTTAAGTTTATTATTTTGTTGCTCATATATATTAGGAGTGATGGATGAC
>CANSYK010000026.1 GCA_947651225.1 uncultured bacterium
CTGCTTTGCAGCGTGTATCCGGCGCTGTAAACGAAGCAAAACGCAAGCGTTTTTTGTTTACTATATTTACAGTTCCTTAGATTGCCGCCAGTTAAAGGCGGCAGAATGGAGGATATTTATGAGGATACCAAAATTTATAAAAGAGGGCGATTGCCTGGGATTTGTTGCTCCTTCATATGGCTGCAATATTGAGCCGTATAAAAGTGGGTTTCAGAATGCATTAAAAAAATTTAGCCAAAAGGGATTTTTAACAGATATTGGTGAGAATTGCTATGCGGGAGAAGGCATTGGAATCAGTAATACACCGGAAAAATGTGGTGAAGAGATTAACACATATTTTTCCAAAAAAGAAGTAGATGCGATTCTTTCCTGTGGCGGTGGAGAATTGATGTGTGAAATTCTGGATTATGTAGATTTTGAAAAACTGGCGAAAGTGGAGCCAAAGTGGTACATGGGATATTCGGATAACACCAATCTGACTTTTTTGCTTACTACCCTGTGTGATACGGCTGCTGTTTATGGCCCCTGTGCGCCGGCGTTTGGTATGGAGCCGTGGCATCCGGCAATTTCTGATGCTTTCGAACTTTTACAGGGGAAAAAGACAGAAGTAACCAATTATTCTTTTTGGGAAAAGGAATCGAAAAAAGATGAAGAACATCCATTAGAGCCGTATCATGTAACAGAGCCGTTTCGTGTCAGATGCTACCCGGAAAAAGAGATTGTGATGTCCGGCAGATTGCTTGGCGGCTGTCTGGATTGCCTTGGCAGGCTTGTTGGCACAAAATATGACAGGGTGAAAGAGTTTACAAAGCGATATGAAAAAGATGGAATTCTCTGGTATATGGAGGCGTGTGATTTGAATGTGATGGATATCCGCCGTGCCCTATGGCAGCTTGACCATGCAGGATGGTTTGGAAATGTAAGGGGCTTTTTGTTTGGGCGTCCTCTGTGCCATGGAGAGGAAATGTTTGGGTTAGACCAGTACCATGCTGTGACGGATTTGCTGAAAAAATATCATGTGCCGATTCTGATGGATTTGGATATTGGGCATATCCCGCCAATGATGCCGATTGTAAATGGGGCAGCAGCGGTGGTAGAGGCAAGGGGAAATAGTGTGAAGATACAGTATGATTTTAATTACTGGAGAGTCAAAAGTTCTCTTAAAAAATAAAAAAAGATAACATAAATTCCGGCAGATGGGAAGTACCATATGCTTAAATTTATCGATGAAATTTTATTATGTTTCCGCCCCTGCTTTTCCAGAATGGCCGCATTTGAATGGTTTGCCACCATCATAACCGGATTGATGGTCCGTTCCGATTCTCTGGGCATTACATCTATAATCAGGGGCCTTGTCCTGGACAGGTACTTCCTGACTGTGCCTCTGCTGAAGGAATGGAAAGCGTGCTCTGAAAAGGCACCCGGGCTGCTCCATGTTGTTACACGTGCCAAAAGAAACTGTACAGCTTATGAAAGACCAGGAGCGTATAAAGGCCGTGGCCGTCGTCCTGTCCATGGGACGGCTGTTCATCTAAGGGATCTCTTTATTTCCGATGCTGCCCTTTTTCAGGAGGCACAGCTGCGGATGTACGGCACTGAAAAGGAAGTCCGTTTCCTTTCCGGGACGTACCTGTGGGGACAGAAACTGTACCAGCCGCTGAAGTTTGTTCTTGTGGAATATGAAAAAACACAGGCCATTCTGGTATGCACGGATCTGTCCATGTGTGCGGAGGACATCATCTTAGCTTATGCCCATAGATTTAAAATCGAGGCCATGTTCCGTGAAATGAAACATTGTTTCGGCGGGTTCTGTTACCATTTCTGGTCAAAAGCAGTCCCAAAACTTGACCGTTACCTCAGGAAAGCCGCTGCTGACCCATTGGAGCAGGTAAAGGATGGACAGGAACGCAGAAGGGTTCTGAAAACACTCAAAGCAATCGAAGGCTATGTCCTGTTCAGCAGCATTGCCATGGGGATCACCCAGATGCTGTGCCTGAAATATGAAGGAAAGATCCAGGTATCGGATTTTAGATATCTGCGCACGCCTTCCCACCAGGTTATGTCAGAAGCCAGCATGATGGAATATCTTCGGAGAAATTTATTCCGTTTTATGGCCCGCCAGGAAGAATTAACCATAACTAAAATAATTTCCAGCAGACAGGTTTCCTTTGAAAACGAGGAAATTGATCTGCTTATTAGTTGAATGAACTTTTAACTGACCAGTAAATTTACACAAGAGAGATATTCCGAAGATGAAAATTTGGATATAGCTGGTTAAACTCAAATATGCCCATTCCATAATACAAAAAATATGATTTTTTTAAAAGTTCACTTCTGTGGGCTTTCAATTCATGCCCTGAAATAACAATAACCTTAACACAGAAAACTTTCCACTGTCTAGTAAAGTAACAAGTATTAAGAATAATGCGTTTAAGGGCAATAAAAAGATTAAGAAGGTCACTGTCAGCAAGAATATTAAGACAAAGATGGATTGTATCAAAATGCGGTTTTACATATCAGTAAATTAAGAAATCTTTTATAGTTCATAACTCCAAATGCCAAATCATTTCCTTTATTACTTAACAAACTGACGAATAGCTTCATTCAATTCGTCAATTTTTTTAAAATCATTTTCCTTAACAGCATCAACAATACAATGATTGATATGGTCCACCAAAATCACCTTTCCGGCATTATTGATTGCCGATTTTACTGCTGCAAGCTGTATAAGAACCTGTGAACAATCTTCACCATTGTCTACCATACATTTCACTTTTTCAAGATGACCAATCGCCTTTGCAAGGCGGTTGGAAACTGCTTTTGCATTTGGATGCTGATGTTCATGCATATTACCCTCTCCATTCTCTTATGAATTCGAAAAATCCTTTATAATGTTAGTTTCCCATCCGGCAGACTGCTCCCATACTCAACATGGTTCATCATATCATTTCTCAACTGCAAATTCAAGAATCTCACAGCATTCCATATTGTTTCATGTCTTTAAAAAATTCCCTTTACTATCTATTCGAGAATAAAATTGTAATAATATGCCCATCTTTACTATTAGCCCTTACAAAATTGATTGTATCAAAACTACATAAGACACTTTATAAGGATGTCGAAATTTGACGAATTTTATATAGAAATGAAACATAACTTGCGTGATATAATTTTAAATAATACCATATATTAAGTTGTTGTTACTTTTGCTGTCTGTCTCTTTTTGGTGTACAGACAACCTGAAACACAGTACCAATATGTAAACAAATGATTCATAGTCTGCAGAATAATCCAAAATAGCAAAAAGACAGGAGGTAGAGCATAAATGCAGCATCCAGAATGTTTTGTTGAAATGGCAAGATTGCCGAGTGTAAGAGCACCAACTACTATTATGGATAGTCGGTTAGATATCTTAGTTGAACAGTATCTGCCGTCATCTGAATTTATAGTCTATTTTTTCATGTTTGTTGGAACATCCACAGATGTCCTGACATTATATTCTTCTTTCCATTCCCAGCTGTTTCTTGATATTCTGGGTATCTTTAGGGACAGCAAAAGGAGCAGGGGAAAGTAACCTGAAACAGATAACCAAAAATCGCCTCCAATCAAAAGTGCTTTGGCAAAAAGTGGGGGATTTTTATAAAACAGGATTTAAAAGCCACAGAAAACAAGGGTCGGAGAATCCGAGAGACTATAATTAAAAAAGGAGGTAAACAGGAAGCAGGGATTGCTAACTTGTAATGCAATTTCTCCTACTGCCTAAAGACAGTGGATTTCCTTGTTATATTTATTATGAAGAGATTTTCAATAAAAAAAGTCCTTGCCGTTTTGCTTGCAGTATCTATGGTAATGACTTCCTTGGTATTACCGAATGGAACTGCATATGCAGCAACAAAGGCCGTTAAAAGTGTTTCAGTTAAAATTGGAACAAAGAACATTAAAAAGAAAACATATAAGATAACAGTTGGAAAGACTAAAAAATTAAAAGTTACAGTCAAACCGGCATCATCAAAAAAGGCTGTTACATACCAATCAAGTAATAAAAAGATTGTTACGGTTTCTAAAAAAGGAAAACTGACAGCTAAAAAGACCGGGACAGCTAAAGTAGTTGTAAAAGTCAAAGGTAAGAATGGGGTTAGCAAGAAAACATGGACGAAGATAAAAGTAGTAAAAAAGAAAAAAACAAAAACCCCAACACCAGAACCTTCACCATTAGAAACACCGATGTCGACAGCTTCGGCAACACCGATGTCGACAGCTTCGGCAACACCGGTGTCGACAACCTCGGCAACACCAAAGGCTTCAGCAACACCAGTATCAGGGAAACCAACGCCAGTGGTTTTAGCAACACCAGCACCAGGGACATCAACGCCATTAGTTTCAGCAACACCAATACCACCAGTATGGCATCCTGGTAATACAGCTTCACCTACACCAAAGGCCTCGGCAACACCAACAGTTTCGCCAACGCCAAAGGCTTCGGCAACGCCAACAGCTTCGCCAACACCAACAGCTCCGGCAACGCCAACAGCTTCGCCAACACCAACAGCTCCGGCAGAACCAACTATGTATAAAATAACATTTAATACAGATGGCGGAACGGCAATAATGCCTCATAGCGTTGAAAGCGGAAAAATGCTTACACAGCCAGATAATCCTACTAAAAAAGGGTGTATTTTTGACGGTTGGTATAGCGATAGTGGATATAAAACAGAGTATGAATTTAATGCTGTGATCACAAAAGATATGACTCTTTATGCAAAGTGGGAAAAGGCAGATATTACCCTTACGGCAAATAAGGGAGAAGTGCTTAAAGATTCGAAAGATTCTGATCAAGAAGTATGTTTTTATGCGAAGCCTGACAAGAGTATCAGCGAAAACTTAAGGTTATATGATAAAGATACCGGAAAAGATGTTGGTAAAATGCTCGATAACGGCAATACTGAAAATGGTGACGACTTGCCAAATGATAATTCTTATGCTATAAAAATATCTATGTCGGATAGACAGGCTGGAGAATACCATTTTTATGTAAAGAGTGAAAATAGTGAACAAATCAGTAATGAAGTAGTAATCAAAGTCTATGCTCCATTAAATGAACAGCAGATTCAGCAGATGAACAATGCAGATACTGAAATCAAAAACTTAATGCCGGAAATTAAATCTCTTCCAGATGAAAAGCAGGCCGAAGCAGTTGAAGAATTACTAGATCAACTGCAAGATGACGGTTTGATTCAACAAGATTCCGTTTACTATGATGGTACAAATTACTCTTTTGTATATGATTGCGGTGTCTACGGAATGGTTGTACTGGAAGAATTTAACAATGACGAGGAAGAGGCAATGGATATCGCTGGCAGAGTAAGTACCAGGAAAACTGCTGCAGAGGATGGTGCGATTGTAGAACGCCCAACAGCGCCACCCAAGCCACCCCATGACGATATCAAGCTTTATGGACAGAAACCAATTAAAATAGCTATATTAAATAGCAGGGCTAATCCAAATGACCCAAGTGAAAAGGGTATTTACCAGAGATGGAATACTCTTTCAGATAAACTTAAGGAACAGAACATTGATGTGACATTCGATAGCAATATGACAGTAGAAAAATATAAGACGGCTTTTTCCGGACAGGACTTAGTCTTAGTTCATTCCCATGGTTCCAGAGTCAACATACAGTCAAAAACTTATTCGCTTGTATGCCTTAGAGAGAACCGTACAAAAGAGTTGGATAAGAAGTATACGCCTGATTTACAAATGCACCGCATAGTAAGGGTAACTTTATTGGACGGAAGCCAGCCTTATTGGGTTTGCCCATCCTTTTTCAGCTATTATTACAACGAAAATAATGGGAACAACCAGATTAATAATGCAATTGTCTATATGGGTATGTGCCTGGGCTTTGGTGAAGGCAATGATGTGAATACGACCATAGATAATACTTTAGGAGAAGAATTAAAAAGAGCAGGTGCGGCTACAGTTTTAGGGTATTACAACTCCGTTTATACTTATTATAATCTGGCTATGGCTGAATCTATTGTGGACAATTTATTAAAAGGAGAAAACATTGCCTCTGCGCTTGAGAAAGCAAAACAAACGCATGGAGTAAATGATAATGAGTGGGGCAAAAAACAAGGATTTGCGTCAAAGAATCCTGCTGCTTTGCCAATTCTGTATGGAGATAATAATACTGTGTTACTTTCCAGCAAAATCATCAATGGCAGCTTTGAAGACAGCGATGAGATTGGAAATTCTAACTGGAAATATGACGGTGATGCCCGTATTTTGGAACAGCTGGCAGAATTGAAACCAACTCAAGATTCTAAAATGGCTATTATCACTACCGGAATCGGCTCTAAAGAAGCACTGTATAAGCAAGGAACGGAAGGAAGCTATATTTATCAGTACTTTAAAGTTCCAAGTGGGGCAAAATCCATCAACTTTTCTTATGATGTTGTATCAGAAGAACCAATGGAGTATGTTAATTCTGTATTTGATGACCGATTTGTAGCAGAGCTGGTGGATGAAGAAGGCAAAGTGTTGGAAACTCTGGCAGAAGAAACCGTTAACAAATCTCAGTGGTTTAAAATTGAGAATATTGATTTTGAAGGCGGAGATCATACAACATTCCATACAAAATGGAAAGATAAGGTATGTGAAGAAATCAAAAAGTATGTGGGTCAGACCATAGCAATCCGCTTCTCTGTATGCGACCTTGGTGATTCCATTTATGATACAGCAGTTTTAATTGATAATGTGCATTTTGGATACTAATAGGAAACATAAGGCAAGATTTATCAAAAAGAGGCAGGTGTCTATAGAAGGACATCTGCCTAATACTTAAATTGTCCAAGTGCATTAGTTGCAAAATAATACGTAACAATTATTTTGGACAGAAAGGAGAATACAGGAATCAATAATTGCTGTGTTTATATGAAAAATAGCAAGACAGGAAAAAAAGTAACTTTGGTTACGGCAGCGCTTATAATAGCGATTCTATGCTTATTGACAGGAGTTGTGATAATGAAACATACAAATAATTTAGATGACCATATAGACAGTACAGATTGTACAGTTCAAATTGACGGCAAACATATACAGGCAGATAACATGCAAAAAGAACAGATTGAATCTGCAATTATAGAAAATATAGACCCTATGTCTGTGCTTGATATATTGTGGTCAAAGGAACAGATTGCAGAAATGGCGAAGGAAGGGTTATTCATTGAATGTAGCATGCCAAAAGAAAAAAAGATTTTTAACCAAAAATTGGTACAGTATTACGTTATTGCAAATGAACAGAGTCAATATTTGGTAATTGTAACAGATAAAGGTGTGCAAACATTTGGTCTTCCAAATACTTTGAAAACAAAGTTATATGAAATTATTGGATATTAAAAGATGCTTGGATTATGCTATATTAAGAGTATAAAAAGGAAAAGACCAACGGTCATTAAATCCTTAGTATTTTAGCATCTTTCCTTTTCTTGAATTCCTAAAAATCTACGTAAAATGCACTTTGGAAGTAAGACTATTTTTTGATCCGATCCTGACTAAAGTATAGCAGTCTTTTGGAGATATTTTCAAAAGACTGCTTGAAGTTTTTCTCATTTAAAACAATTAGATTCTCCTTTAAGTTTTTCTATTTCCCCATTAGAATTAAGGTTTGTCTTTCTTGTGCCGGATACGGTATGATTTTTATATCTGGTTTTACTATGTGTCCGGGCACTTGCCTTTATCAGAGATTGCGGCTCTGTAAGGGCATTTTTCATTTTCTTCCCACTTTGTAGGAAATTTGTTCCAAATTTAAGAGGTGTAGCGGGCTACATTGACTAAATTGGGACAAATATAGCGCAAACCATAGAGTGCAGAATGTGAGAATGAATTTTCAAACACGCTCTAGGTAAGGTAAATCAGAAATTGTCTTTAATATTTTCTTAAACAATCCGGTATCCTCAGAAATGCTTTCAAAATTTTTAGCCAAATACCCCTTGCGCAGTCGCCAAGTGCTAGCAAGCTTGCGTTTGGCTCGTTGCATACGCGAGAATAAAGTCCAGAATAGATTGGCTTCCTTGAAGCCGTTGATCAGTTCGGCAATTACCTGTGCGGTCGCCTGTGGGCTGATATGGGATTTGATTTTCAATTCGTGTAATCCAAGACAGGGACATTGCAAAAGAATTTGGAAGGGGGTATAATTAGCCTATCTAAAATCAAAAACAGGAGTATAGTATGATTGAATGTATTATAGTCGGAGCTGGTGGTTTTATTGGTGCAATCTGCAGATATCTCATTGGAATGATTCCCTTAAAAGAAAAATGTGTATTTCCAATGAAAACATTTATCATAAATATCATAGGCTCTTTTATTATTGGCGTTATAGCTGCATTAGCACTGAAAACAAATTCCCTGAATCCCAAAATTGTATTATTTTTGAAAGTAGGGATATGCGGAGGATTTACCACATTTTCCTCCTTTGCACTGGAAACAAATGACTTAGTAAGGGACGGAAAAATGAATATAGCAGTATGGTATGCAGTATTAAGTGTAGCAGCAGGAATAATTGCCGTGTTTGCAGGCCAGGGAATTATCAGAAAGGGATAGAGGTATTATGAGTAAACGGGGATATGTTCCAGAGGATGAAAAACAATTTAAAGGCCAACAGTTAGAATACTTAAAAAAAGCGGCAGACGAAGTACAATTTCTTTTGGATCAGGGATATGATGTTAAACCCGCAACGACATTTGTTGGTAATCATTATGAAAACAAAATTGAACACTATGGAGCGAAAGAGAGTTTTGAGCAGGAAGGGGTGTTGATTTTGTAGTGCGAACATGAAGCAGACATTCTTTTTGCCAGAGATTCGCACCATGGTGCCTAATAAGATTTTTATTATTGAGCACATTTTAAGTTGTATTTTATCTATTATGCTTTATATTTAAGTTGTATGTTTTATAATAATGGTTTTAAATGTGTTTAGAATAAGATGTTGTTGGTAATTATATACAAAAAACATGAGTTTTTTGTGTATAATTGCGGTCGCTCCCTTTGTGGGAGCGTGGATTGAAACAAAAATGATAGAGGCATTTTATGATAGGTATTATTTGTTTTTGTATGGGAGATAAATTGAAATGTATTTTAGTGGTAAAAAATCTAAAAGAAAAAATTTTTTTAGGTGGAATGAATGATTATTAAATAATTGATATTAACATTGAAAATAAGGGAGATTATTATGATACAGGATATTGAACCAAAAATATTTTATAATACATTTGCCAAAAAAGCGATAGAAAGCCAAAGCAAAGTAATTTTATTTTTTGGGCGGAATGTTTTGATAAGGCAGGATAAGGATAACACATTACATCTGCCGGCGTATGGCGAGTTATCTGTTGAAAATGATGCAGCGGTTTTGGAAGAAACGAAGAAGTATCAGTATATTTTTTCTATTGACAATGAGGAATATTTTTTAAAGAAGTCTTTCGGGAAAGAGGAAAGGTTTGGAACGATAGAAGGTTATCATTGGGAGAATATTTCAAAGCTTCGTCAAATAGAATCTAAGGAGATTTGTTTTGCCGTTATGAATGCATTTCAGCTTTATATATGGTATCGGGACAATTATTTTTGTGGACGGTGTGGGAAGAAGCTGATACATAGTGATACACAGAGAATGCTTTTTTGCCCGGAATGTCAGAATATGGTTTTTCCTAAAGTGGCTCCAGCAGTTATTGTAGGGGTTGTGCATCAGGATAAAATATTAATGTCTAAATATGCAGATCGGGAGTACAAAAAATATGCGCTTTTGGCGGGCTTTGTTGAGTTTGGAGAAACGGCAGAACAGACAGTGCAGAGAGAAGTTTTTGAAGAGGTTGGTTTAAAAGTGAAACATATTAAATATTATAAAAGCCAGCCATGGGGAATAGACAGTAATCTTTTGTTGGGATATTTTGCAGAGCTTGATGGCAGTGGGGAGATTACCCTTGACCGTCAGGAGTTGGCAGTTGCAGAGTGGTTTGACAGGGAGAAAATGCCAGCGCACAATGATGGAATCAGCCTGACAAGGGAAATGATGGGATTTTTTGAGGAGAAGGAAGCTTTTCTGAAGTGGTATAATCAAAATATATGATGAAATTAGTGTGCTGACCGATTATATATTAAGATATGAGACAAATATTAAGTATAAAGTGATACAACCACTTTGATATATGTACTCAAAGTGGTTGTACAATATGTAAAATGACAGCCTGATATGGTAGATGTTTAAAAATTTTCCATAGATGTGATTAGGGAGTTTAACAGATTGTTTTTTTAGTCATTATCATAGTCATGGTCATAGCCAAAGTCTTCATTTCTGTAACCATTATAACCTACAACATTAACTGTATAATCACAGTATAACTCCGATAGGTTTGTATTGTTTGTCAAATCCAAGCTGGTAAGTTGGTTTTTATAACATGCTAGATCTGTCAAATAGGTATTGCTGCTGACATCTAAACTGACCAGTTGGTTCCTCTGACAATATAGGTATGTCAAGCCAGTATTGTTGCTGACATCTAAACTGGTAAGTTGGTTATTCTTACAGTCTATAGAGTCTAAATCAGCATTGTTACTGACATCTAAACTGGTAAGTTGGTTATTCTCACAGTTTATAGAGGCTAAATCAGCATTGTTGCTGACATCTAAACTGGTAAGTTGGTTCCTCTGACAATATAGGTATGTCAAGCCAGTATTGTTGCTGACATCTAAACTGGTAAGTTGGTTATTCCCACAGTCTATATAGTCTAAATCAGCATTGTTGCTGACATCTAAACTGGTAAGTTGGTTATTCCCACAGTCTATAAAGTCTAAATCAGCATTGTTGCTGACATCTAAACTGGTAAGTTGGTTATCCTCACAGTTTAAGAAAATTAAATCAGCATTGTTACTGACATCCAAACTGTTCAGTTGGTTATCCTCACAGTATAAATTTATCAAATCGGCATTGTTACTGACATCCAAACTGTTCAGTTGGTTGCTATCACAGTATAAATTTATCAAATCGGCATTGTTGCTAATGTTCAAACTGTTCAGTTGGTTGCTATTACAGTATAAAGTTATCAAATCGGCATTGTTGCTGATATCCAAACTGTTCAGTTGATTGTATCCACAGGATAACTCTGTCAAACCGGCATTGTTGCTGATATCCAAGTTGCTCAATTGATTGCGACGACAGCCTAAATGTTTTAAATTGACATTGTTATTGACCTTCAAACTAGTAAGTTGGTTTTCATAACAGAGTAAGGTTGTCAAGTTGATACAGTCGCTAACATCTAGTTCGCCTGATAAGTTCTGAGAAGTCCAAATAATTTCTGTTAGTTTGCCGTCTTCCCATGTATATTCATCACTATTGCTTAAATCTTCACTTACTGTTGCACCTCTTTCTTGGTGCTCAATAATTAATTTTTTCAATGCAGCTATATCCTGTTCATTTGCCCCAATTGGTGCATTTGTTGGGGCAAGTGTCGGTTTAACAATAGTTGTTGGAGTAGTGGTTGGTATAGGAGTAGCAGTTGGGGGAATTGTTGGTATAGGAGTAGCAGTTGGAGTAGTGGTTGGTACAGGAGTGGCAATTGGAGTAGTGGTTGGTATAGGAGTAGCAGTTGGAGTAGTGGTTGGTATAGGAGTAGCAGTTGGGGTAGTGGTTGGTATAGGAGTAGCAGTTGGAGCAGTGGTTGGTGCAACAGTAGCAGTTGATGATGGAGTAATTGTTACTGTTGGGGTAGATGATGGTACAATATCCACAATTGGAGTTTGCAGAGGTGTTTCTGTAGGAACTTTTGGTGCGGATGTTTTCACAGGCTGTGTGTTTGCAGATGGTTCAGGAGTGTTCTTATTGGTATTTTTGACAGTCACCTTGCAGGTCAGTTTGGTCTTTCCTATAGTTGCCCGAACCTTTGCAGTTCCTTTTTTCTTGCCCTTGATAGTCACAGTTGTTTTGCTTTTTCTCGTTAGGGTAATGTAGCTTTTTCCAGACAGGATTTTCCATATTACTTTTTTTGTTGTGTTTTTAACCTTGAGTGTTTTGCTCTTGCCTTTTGTGATAGTGATTTTTTTGTTGCTAAGGCTTGCTTTTTTTGCTGCTAATACCGTATTAGTGGGTGCCATTCCAAACAACAGAGCAAAAGAAAGAAAGCCTGCAACCAGTTGTTTCTTTGTTTTTGTCATTACGCATTCCTCTTTTCATTAATATTTAACTATATGGATATATTTTAGTCTATACAGTTTATTTGAATATAACATAAATACCTATACAATTCAAGTGGAATTTATCTGTATAGGCGGTGATATAAATGAATTATTATGAAATAGGTCAACGGATTCGTAAGTACAGAAAGGCATCTAATCTTTCCCAAGAGCAGTTAGCAGAGAAAGTTGGGATTTCTGTAACACATATGAGTCATATTGAAACAGGAAACACAAAACTTAGTTTGCCTGTGCTGGTGCGCATTGCAAATACCCTTTCAGTACAAACAGATGCAATTATATATGAAAGTCCTCAAGCAAATAAAACTTTTATCAAACAGGAATTATTAGAGCTTATTGACTCCTGTTCTGTCAATAAACTGAATATTATTGTTGATGTGATTGAATCAATGAAGGTATCTTTGGATAAATACTATGACTAATCATGTATGTAGAAATGTTTATAAAATCTAGGAATGATTTAAGTGAGGAGGTTTCCTGTATCACAAAGCTTGGAGGTTGGTATATGATTTAAAAATCTGTTGATAATAGAGCAAACCATGATTTTAAAAGGGGTTAGAAGTGGTATGGAGGAACAATATAATTAGATTCTGGCTGTTCTGTGGTTGGATAAGGAAACATATTCTGCTAAATTTGAGAAGAGTATTAATAATGTTAACTTTTTCTTAATGTTTTTTTCTTTCCTTGATTTTTTTGGTTTTAATGATATATTAAAGTAGTATTATTATAGGAAACTGTAGATGTGGGGCTTGAAAGGGATTAGATAAAAAGGAGAAAAAGCGATGCCAAAATTTAGTGTGAAGAAACCGTTTGTCGTTCTGGTTGCGGTGGTGATGTTATTGGTATTAGGTGCTGTCAGTTTTATAAAGATGACAACGGACTTTCTGCCTAATATGAATATGCCATACATGATTGTAATCACTACATATCCAGGGGCATCTCCTGAAAAGGTAGAGATGGAGATTACAGAAATCATGGAGAGTACTGTAGGAACGGTAAATGGTGTAAAGAATGTAACAAGCTCCTCGTCAGAAAATTCCAGTATTGTGTCATTGGAATTTGAGGAAGATACCAATATGGATGCTGCAATGGTAAAGGTATCTTCTGCCGTTAATCAGGTGCCGCTTCCAGATAATGCGGGAACGCCTATGCTGATGCAGATTTCGGCAGATATGATGGCAACCATGATGACAAGTGTCGATTATGAGGGGAAAAGTGGATACGAGTTATCTAAGTTTGTAGAGGACAATATTATTCCCGAACTGGAGCGTCAGGATGGTGTAGCGAGTGTCAATGCATCCGGGATGGTAGAAAAATCGATTGAGGTACAGTTAGATCAGGAGAAGATAGATGATGTTAATGCTAGAGTTTTGGAAAAGACGAATAAGACTTTGGCAAAAGCAAAGAGGGAGTTGGATAAGGCAGAGAAGAAACTGAAAGAGGGGAAAGACAAACTTGCTTCACAAAAGGAGGAGCTTGAAAACCAGCAAAACGAGAAATCAAGCGAGCTTGCAAAGTTCAGCAAAATGATGAATCAGGCGATTGCCACAAAACAGGCATATGCTTCTAATTTAACAAGCCTGCAGGCAAAGCAGTCCGCACTGAAGATGGAAAAGGAGGCATACGAAAAAAATAAGGTAGTAGATACTTATAATAAGATGAACCAGGGATTTGTGGCATTGCGTGACAGTTTAAAGGAAGGCGGCGCTGCTTATCAGGGGATTTATAACATGATTTATGACCAGATTCTTGTGGTCATGGTGCAGACGCAGTTAGATGCCGCTGGAGTAAGTGGTGAAGTAACAACAGAAAATGTAGATCTTTATCTGTCGCAATTAGGTGATGCGGCAGATGCGTTAAAGGATGCTGCTGCGCAGGAGGCAGCAAAACAGGCAAAGGAACAGGCAGAAGCCCAGTTGATACAGCTGCCAACAAGTGTGAAAGATGCACTTGATCATCCGGAAAAACTGGAAGCATATAAAAATCTGTTAAAAAGCCAGGGGCAGGATGAGGCTGCAAAACAGATAACAAAAAAGAATCTGCAGTCGTTATATGATATTGTGGAAGTAAGGATTCCGCAGATTGATACCGCTTTAGCAAATCTGAAGACAGAAATTCTGGTGGCGAAGAAGGCTTTAGAGCAGGTTGAAAAATCAATTAAAACGGCAGAAGACAATTATGAGCAGGTTGAACAGGGCAAAATTACTGCGGCAGCTGCTTTTGGCACCGCAAATGCACAGATCAGCAGTGCAGAGTCAACATTATCAGCAAGTGAGAAAGAGTTGGAGGCAGGAAAAGAATCTTATGAAAAGTCAAAAAAGGAAGCTTTAAAAAATGCTAATTTAGACCAGCTTTTGACGATGGAGCAGCTTTCTAATATTCTTTCTGCGGAAAACTTTTCTATGCCAGCCGGGTATATCAGTGAAGATGGCACTCAATATCTGATTAAAGTAGGCGATGAGTATGATAGTGTTAATGCAATGAAGGATGCGGTACTCTGCAAAATTGATGATATTGGGGATATTCGTTTAGAGGATGTAGCGAATGTGACAGTTGTGGATAATTCTGCAGAATCCTATGGTCGTGTAAATGGAAATGATGCTGTGTTGCTTAGTATTTCTAAAGCAAGTACAGCAGGAACTTCTGATGTGTCAAAAGGATGTAATGAGAAGTTAAGAGAATTAGAAAAGGAATATGGTGGTCTGCGCTTTACAAATCTGATGGATCAGGGTGATTATATTGAATTGATTGTTGATTCCGTATTATCAAATCTTTTGTGGGGTGCGCTGCTGGCCGTTGTTGTTCTTCTGATCTTTTTACAGGATGTCAGGCCAACAGTTATTGTTGCGTTCAGTATTCCGTTAAGTGTATTGTTTGCTGTCGTTTTAATGTATTTTACCAATATTACATTAAATATTATTTCACTATCTGGCCTTGCGCTTGGGGTTGGAATGTTGGTGGATAACTCCATTGTTGTAATTGAGAATATTTACCGCCTTCGCAATAAAGGAGTTTCGGCTGCAAGGGCGGCGGTGATGGGGGCCAATCAGGTGGCGGGAGCTATTTTCTCCTCTACATTGACAACAATTTGTGTATTTCTGCCAATTGTATTTACGGATGGCATTACGCGTCAGATTATGCAGGATATGTGTCTCACGATTGGATACAGTTTAGGTGCCAGTCTGATTGTGGCATTGACTTTAGTGCCTTGTATGGGGTCAACATTTTTGAAAAGCGAGTCTCAAAGAAAGCATCGTTTCTTTAATGCATTGATTACAGGTTATGATAGAGTAGCAAGATTCTGTCTTCGGTTTAAGATCGTGCCAATTGCGGCGGCAGTAGCATTGTTGGTGTTTTCTGTCTGGCAGGTGACAAGAATGGGAATTGTCTTTATTCCTGATATGGGGAGTGAGCAATTGTCAGCAAGTTTGACAATGGATTATGAGGCGACAGAGGAAGAGGATTTTGCGCTTGCTGATAAAATATCGGAAGAGATGCAAAAGATTAAGGGAGTAAAGACGGTAGGTACTATGAGAGGAAATGCTACAATGTCTTTAGGAAGCAGCGGTGCTGATAAAAATTATACATTTATGTTGCTTTTGGAAGAGGAGTATGCAAACCAGAACAAAGAAATCGCAACAGAAATTGAAAAGATTTTTCAGGATAATCATTGTGAGGAATATTCCGTATCAGACTCTAATATGGATATGTCCAGTATGATGGGTTCCGGGCTTCAGGTTAATATTTATGGCAAGGATGTTAATAAGTTGATTGAAATCAGCGAAGATGTCATGAAAATGGTAAAAGAGGTAAAGGGATATGAAGAACCGACCAATGGGCAGGAGGAAGGGGATAAAGAAGTTCATGTCAGTGTCAGGAAGGATAAGGCGATGCGTCTGGGACTTACGGTTGCACAGGTCTATGCGGAATTGTCAAAAAAGCTGACAACAGAGAAAAGCTCTACCACATTGACGGTTGGCGATGAAGAATATGATGTTAAAATCATAGACGAGAGAGATGAGTTAAATACAGATAATCTGGAAGATTATGAGTTTGAAGTAACAACTACTAATGATAAGGGAGAGACAAAAACAAAGAAGCATAAATTAAAAGAATTTGCTGATATTAAGGAGAGCACTGGTGTGGCTTCTTTAAGCCGTGAAAATCTTGTAAACTATATTCAGGTGGATGCCGGGGTGGAGGATGGCTATAATGCAACTCTTTTAAGCAGGGAGCTGCAGAAAAAAGTAGATAAATATGATGTTCCGGCAGGATATGATGTTTCCATTCAGGGGGAAAGCGAAACAAATATGGATATGGTAGAAAATATGCTTCTGATGATTTCATTGGCAATTGTCTTTATTTATCTGATTATGGTTGCGCAATTCCAGGGACTTTTGTCACCATTTATTGTTCTTTTAACAATACCGCTTGCATTTACTGGCGGGCTGCTTGCATTGTTGGTTACAGGAGAGCCGTTGTCTGTTATGTCCTTGATGGGATTTCTGGTTCTTTCTGGAGTCGTGGTAAATAATGGTATTGTTTTTGTTGATTATGTAAATAAGCTGCGTCTGAGCGGTATGGAAAAGAGGGAGGCGCTGGTAGAAACTGGAAAAACCCGTATGCGCCCGATTCTGATGACTGCGCTGACAACAATTCTTGCAATGTCAACTTTGGCGCTTAGCCAGGATTCTACAGCATCATTGAGCCGTGGCATGGCGATTGTAACAATTGGTGGACTCGCATACGCAACACTGATGACTTTGTTTATCGTACCGGTATTTTATGATATTTTCTATCGAAGAAGGTTAAAAGCGGTAGATTTGGGGGATGAAGAGTCGTTAAATGAGGTAGATGACATAATTTAGTGCTTAGGGACTGTAAATAATTAATTTGACTAACTTGTTCATTTAATTTATTTACAGTTCCTTTTTTATTATGAAAGACTTTGCCCCTTTTTTTGTGAATAGTTGTGAAAAAAGAAACAAATACTAAGGAACAGATATAAAATCAAAGAAAGGCGAGGGCTTTGATATGAGTTGTAAACAAATTGGCAAACAGAGTATTTGTTTTAAAAATCCTCCCATTATCAGCGGAGCGGCGTCTGTAGTGGGAGAAAAAGAGGGGGAAGGACCATATGGGGAATATTTTGATAAAATAGAAACTGATCCAAAAGTTGGTGGCGATACATGGGAAGAAGCAGAGGGAAAATTACAGCAGGAAGCTGCGGATTTGGCAATCAAACATGCGGGTATTACCAGAAAGGATATTCGTTATATGATTGCCGGAGATTTGTTAGGACAGCTTATGGCATCTTCTTTTGGGCTGGCAGAGATGGATATTCCTCTTTTTGGTGTCTATGGCGCCTGTTCGACGATGGGAGAATCTTTGGGGATTGCGGCAATGTTAGTTGATGGAGAATTTGCGGAACATGTGGTAGCAATTACTTCCAGTCATTTTGCCAGTGCGGAAAAACAGTTCCGTTTTCCACTGGGATATGGAAACCAGCGGCCGAAAGCGGCAACATGGACTGTGACAGGGAGCGGCGCCGTGGTACTGAGCCGTTCTGTTCGAAAAGAGGAAATATTAGAAAAAGAACAGGTTTCTGCCCGGGCAAGGGCAGAAAAAGGGAAAGTGAAGGTAAAAGGGATTACAACCGGAAAAATCATAGATTATGGTGTGAAAGATAATATGAATATGGGAGCTTGTATGGCGCCTGCAGCGGGAGAAGTGATTGCGCAAAATATGATTGATTTTGGATGTCAGCCAGAACATTATGATAAAATTATCACAGGAGATTTAGGAAAAGTTGGTAAAGATATTTTAATTGATTTTGTGGAAGCAAAAGGGTATGACATTCGGAAACAATATATGGATTGTGGAATTGAAATTTATGGAGAAGAACAGAACGTTCAGGCGGGTGGAAGCGGCTGCGGCTGCAGTGCAGTTATGTTGGCTGGGTATATTTTAAAAATGTTGGAGAGGGGAGAATGGAACAGGGTTCTATTTGTTCCGACAGGAGCTCTTTTATCACAGGTGAGTTTTAATGAAGGAAACAGTGTTCCAGGCATTGCGCATGGTGTTGTGCTGGAACGGTTTTAAAGGGGGTTGAAATATGAATTATGTCATAGCTTTTTTAGTGGGTGGAATGATCTGTGTACTGGTACAGATTTTAATGGACAATACAAAATTATTACCAGGAAGAATTATGGTGATTCTGGTTTGCACAGGAGCAGCTTTAGGAGCTGTTGGCTGGTATGAACCTTTCGCAGAATGGGCAGGAGCAGGCGCTACAGTTCCTTTGCTTGGCTTTGGAAATACTTTGATGAAGGGGATAAAAGAAGCCGTAAATCAGGAAGGATTTATTGGTTTATTTAAAGGTGGTTTTACATCTTGCGCAGTAGGTGTTTCTACCGCATTAATTTTTGGCTATCTGGCGTCACTTGTTTTCAAGCCAAAAATGAAATAAGCCAGATAATAAAATTACGATATTGTTGTTAAAATAAGTCAAAAATGTGTACAAAAAAAGAATCTTAAAAAAGGTTCTTTTTTTGTGTGCCAGATAGAAAAAAGAAACAGATTCCAAAAGGAAATTTATTTGTATATCTTTTCTATTTGATAGTTCTTAGCACGAAAGAAGTGTACAATTCTAACAAAATTAAAAAAAACTCTTGAAACTTTTAGTGATTCGCTATATACTTGCAATGACAGCAAAATAAAAATAGTTTTTATTTGGGTAAAGGAGAAGAACTATGCCAAGAGGAAAAAAACAAGAACCATCTGTTGCAAAAGAAACAAAAACTGCTGTAAAGGATGTAGCTGTAAAGACTGACGACAAAGAAAAAGAAAGTGTTACGGCAGAAGTGAAAAAGGAAGAGGCTGCAAAAGCAGAATCGGCTGTAAAGGAAACAAAATCAGAAGCAGCAACAACTGCTAAAGAAGAGCCCGCTAAGGAAGAGGCAAAAGCTGCTCCTAAAAGAAGAGGCAGAAAGCCGGGACAGAAGAAAACGACAACAACTCCTGCAGCAAAAAAGACAGCCGCTAAGAAGGTAGAAAAAGAAATGGTACGTGAAGTTTTTTTTGAATATAACCATGAGCAGATTCTTACTGAAGAATTAATTGAACGTATTCAGGAAAATTATAAAAATGAAGGTCATCGTGTTTCTTCTATCAAAACGTTACGTGTTTACATTAATTTAGAAGCAAGAAGAGCTTATTATGTAATTAACGATAAGGCAGAAGGTAAGTTCGTAGAGTTTTAATCAAACGGGTGCAAGCATGATGTTTAGAATAGCTGTGGAAAGTGACCAAAATATTTTTTTAGCGTTTCTAAAATAATGAAGATGGAATGAAAAAGACTGCCTCCTGGGTTGTAAAACGAAACAGGGGGCAGTCTTTCCTTTTCAGACAAAATCTAAAAAGGGAATACATTCTTTAGAAAATGCAAAGACTATCTGCCAGACATTTCTTCTTCCTGACGCTTAATCATCTGTCTTACCATTTCTCCACCAACACTACCATTCTGGGCAGATGTTAAATCACCATTGTAACCACCATTTTTAAGCGGTACACCAAGTTCGTTGGCTACCTCCATTTTAAACTTGTCCATAGCTTCTTTTGCCTGTGGAACTTCCATTCTTGAAGTCTGATTGTTTGTCATTGTTTTTTCCTCCTTTTTTGTTTCCCCGGCTGATTTGATTCCTTTCATATAGAACATGATAAGGATTGATATCCTGCCGGTGTCGATAAGCGATTGCTTATCTTGGTATTATTATGTGAAGCTTTCAGGAAAATATGTTGGTAGTTTTTGGAGAAAAGGTTGTTTTTTTATGAAATTGTGGTAGAATATAAGTTACGAGTGCGTTTTGGCATGCTATTTTTTGAATGTTCCTGAAGAATAAAATAATTTTGAAATGGAGGATATTTATTATGAAACATATCAAAACAATGAATAAGGCAAACTTAAGTGCAACAGCAAAAAAAGGTGGATGTGGAAAATGTCAGGCGTCCTGTCAGTCAGCTTGCAAGACTTCATGTACTGTTGGTAATCAGAAATGTGCGAATGAAGAAAATAAATAGGGAACTATAGAAAAATGTCTTGAATAGTAACCCTGGATAAGCAATTGTTCTACAGTTCTTAAAAAATGATGAAGCAGAATGGCTGTTATGAGATTCCTTATAACAGCCATTCCCATGTCTGTTTAAGGAACTGTAGAAAGCATGGTATGGAGGAAAAAACAAGTGATACATAAATTTAAAGCGAAAGATTTTAATATTTTATTAGATGTAAACAGTGGAGGGGTTCACCTTATTGATGATATTACATATGACTTGTTGGATGAGGTGAAAGCGCCCTTTGAAAGGGAATGTCCACAAGAAGTGATTAAAAAATTTGATGGGCGGTATGACGCAGAAGAAGTCAAGGAAGCTTATGGGGAGATTTATACTCTTTATGAGGAAAAAATGCTTTATAGTGAAGATGTCTATGAACAATATGCAGAGACATCTATTGTATCACCGATTAAGTCAATGTGCCTGCATATTGCACATGACTGTAATCTCCGCTGTAAATATTGTTTTGCTTCTACAGGAGATTTTGGTACAGGGCGAAAATTGATGCCGTTTGAAACGGGAAAGGCGGCAATTGATTTTTTGTTAGAAAAATCTGTGGGCAGGGAAAATCTGGATGTGGATTTTTTTGGTGGAGAACCATTGATGAATTTTGAAGTCGTAAAAGAAATCGTTGCTTATGCCAGAAGCAAAGAGAAGGAATATGGAAAGCATTTTGATTTTACAATTACCACAAATGGTATGCTGTTAAATGATGAAAATATTGATTTTATCAATCAGGAAATGCATAATGTTGTTCTGTCCCTGGACGGTCGAAAAGAGGTAAATGACCGTATGAGAACCCGTGTGGACGGCAGCGGTTCTTATGATAAAATTTTACCAAATTTTAAAAAGCTGGTAGAAAAACGTGGTGACAAGGAATACTATGTAAGAGGAACTTATACAAAATATAATCTGGATTTTTCAGAGGATGTTATGCACATCTATGAAGCTGGCTTTGACCAGATTTCGGTTGAACCAGTTATGGAAAAGCCGGAAATTGAATATGCATTGACAGAAGAAGATTTAGAGCAGATTTATCAGGAATATGACAAGTTGGCAGAAAGACTTTCCGAGGTAAAGAAAAAGGGTGGCTTTATCAACTTTTTCCATTTTATGATTGATTTGAATCAGGGTCCTTGTGTGGTAAAGCGTCTGCGTGGTTGTGGAAGTGGAAATGAGTATGTTTCCGTTACGCCAGATGGAGATATTTATCCATGCCATCAGTTTGTTGGAATGGAAGAGTATAAGATGGGAAATCTGTCAGACGGTACATTCCGTGAAGATATTAAAAAAGAGTTTGCTGGTACACATGTTTATTCCAAACCGGCATGTCAGGATTGCTGGGCAAAATTTTACTGTAGTGGTGGATGTAATGCCAATAATTATATTTATAATGGGGATATCCATAAGGCATATGAGCTTTCTTGTAAAATTCAGCGGAAACGGCTGGAATGCGCAATTTTAATGAAGGTCTGCGAAGAGTGTGAAGGGGATAATAGCTATTGATCGTTTGTGTTGTCATGGCTGGTAGTTTTGGAAGGATGAAAAAATGATATCATTGTTGAGCAAGATTTTTATAAAGGAAGCTAATCAGTATGATAATCCGAAAGTTCGCCGATTTTATGGTGTTTTTTGCAGTACGCTTGGTATCATTTTAAATATGGTTCTTTTTGGGATTAAAATTTTTGCGGGAGTTATTACGGGTTCTGTTGCTATAATGGCAGATGCCTTTAATAATCTGTCAGATGCATGTTCTTCGGTGGTTACACTGGCAGGTTTTAAATTTGCCAGCAGGAAGCCGGATAAAGAGCATCCTTTTGGGCATGGGCGTTATGAATATATTTCTGGCTTGATTGTTGCGATTCTTATTATAATAATGGGATTTGAACTGGCACGCAGTTCATTAGAAAAGATTTTCTACCCAGAACCGATTGTGACAGGAACAACAGCAACCGTTATTTTAATTCTATCGATAGTAATAAAATTATATATGGCAATGTATAATTACAGAATTGGGAAAAAAATTAATTCAGCCGCAATGCTTGCTACAGGAATGGATAGTCTGAGTGATGTGGCTGCTACAACGGTTGTTTTGTTTGCAATGGGATTTATGGAAGTGACCGGAATCAATGTTGACGGATATTGTGGAATGTTAGTGGCGCTTTTTATTTTGTGGGCAGGGTATCAGGCGGCAAAGGAAACAGTAAGCCCATTGCTTGGCGGAAGGCCGGATGAAAAGTTTATAAAACAGATTCGTGATGTTGTTATATCACATGATAAAATTGTTGGAATCCATGATATGATTGTCCATGATTATGGCCCAGGAAGAGTAATGATTTCCCTTCATGCGGAAGTTCCTGGTGATGAGGATATTTTTCAACTGCATGAAATTATAGACCATATTGAGATGGAACTGGAAGAGAAGCTGCAGTGCGATTGTGTAATCCATATGGATCCAATTGAATCAAAAAATGAAGTTGTAAATGCTATGCGCCAGGGGGTTGCTGAAATTGTCCGCTCGATTGATCAAGAGCTGTCAATGCATGATTTTCGTATGGTAACTGGGGAGTCCCGGACGAATTTAATTTTTGATGTAGTGATGCCACAGGAGTTTAATATGACGGAAGAAGAAATTTGTGAGGAAGTCCAGAAAAGAGTTCTGGAAAAATATCCAAACCACTATTCCGTAATTAAGGTGGAAAAGGCATATGTATAGTCTGGTTATTTAGTGGATGCTGTATCAGAAAGAATTCATAAAACGGTTCCTTAAAATCTGGCTTGCGGAAATGGAGAAGAGGAAATGGAAAAACAGAAACCAATAGCAGGAGAGTTCTACAGGCATTTTAAAGGCGGGCTATATCAGGTTAAAATGCTGGCCAAAGACAGCGATTCTTTGAAAGAAAAAGTGGTTTATCAGGCAATGTATGCGCCTTTTGAATGCTGGGTGCGGGATTTGGAAGAGTTTACCAGTAAGCTGGATAAGGAAAAGTATCCCAATGCAGGGCAGGAGTTCCGATTTGAAAAAGTGAAAATGGAGATGGCAGTTTCGGAAAAGGAAGAGAAGGACGATGGCAGAGCGGTTTGGCATGAAACAGATGAAATCAGTGATGAGGCATTGAAAAAGGCACTGCAAAGCGGGCAGCCCCAGCGCTATCTGAATGAGAAGATTACGGAGGAAGAGATTGCACAAAGGGGGCTTTTACAGCTTTTGGACGCCGATGGATTTCGTGAGAAAAGACAGATTTTTATTGGGCTAAAACCATATCTGAATGAAAGGATGTTAAATAATATTGCGGTTGCGCTGGATATTGTGTTAGAAGACGGGGATTTGGAGACACAGTATGAATCAATTATGCGGTGCATGGAAGCCTTTGAACATTATGAGGGAAGGAGGCTTCGCTGATGCTGGAGAAAATTCTAAATAGTATGCTTCATGGAAACACCAAAACAAAGATATTTTTATGGTCGGTCTTTATTTTGGGTGTCAGTGCGGTTTTTTTACTGATGGCAGGAATTATTTTGGGAGTGCCTTACCTTGGAATGGGTGGTGTTCTTGTTGGATTTGCCGGATTGATACTTTCGCAGTCTGTATCCCTAAAAGATTTGAACAGGGGGAAAAAAGCAAAGAAACAGAAAACGCCAAAGGAAAAAGAGAAGGCAGAGGGGAGTTCTGATAAGAAGGAGAAAAAAGAGAAAGGGCAATCTGCACCAGAAGAAAAGACGAGAAAAGAGCGAGAACGGGAGAAATCACAGTATCTTTCTTCTCTAAATGCAAAAAAAGTGAAAAAGATGATGAAAGAACACCAGGTTAATCAGGTGCATGTAAAGGTAATGATTGACAGCTATCCGGCAAAAAAAATTGAGCAGGCTCCGGCATTTATGTGGCGGACAGATGAAATGCTTCATTTTTTGATATTGACAGGGCAGGCAGAAGAATTTGAAGTGCCTTTAGCGGATATTCAGGGGATTCTTCTAGTGAAAAATGTGCCTGCAGACAAAGAAAAGGATTACCAGTTGTTTAAATATTCTTCTTTTATTTCTAAAATGTTTCAACCATATTTACCAGCTTATTCAGAAGGGACAAAGAGCGGGGAATTGGAAGTCAGGAAAAATACATTCCGTATTGAGCCAGGAATTTATCTAACAAATTCATCGGTAGCAAATCTTCGAAAGGTTTTACTGCCAGGAGTTGCTTTTCTGGTAGACGATAAGGTGATTGCTTCAAAACGTTTTAATGAATATTTTAAAGAATTATACCGTTATAGCCTTCTCTGTAAAAATATGGTAATTACTTTGGATGAATATCGGGAGCAGATTAAAAAGACATTGGATGCTCTGTTAGAAGCGCCAATTGGTGGAAATGAATTTGCAAATACGATTTATGACTTAAATAAATACCGGTTAATTACAAAAAATGATGTTGTTTTATATACGCAGAAGTATCGTGAATTAAATATGTAGAAATTTTTGTTACTATTCACGGCTGTTTTTGCAGCGCCAGACGGCATAGCCGGATGGTTTTTCGCATAATGTTTAGAATAGCCGTGAATAGTAACAAATTTTTACTGGAAATTTGTGCAAGATTGATATTGACATATGTAATACATAGAGTAAAATATATGTTATTAGTAACAAGTCGAAACAAAAGTTGAGTTACTTTTAGAAAAATGTATTGACAGATGGATAGAAAATGCTTTATGATATATATGTTCGGAACGTTTGTTTGTGGTGAAACATGATGGATGAAAATTATTTTTCAAAATGTTTCGGGGGAGAAACATAAAACAACTGATTTTCGCATATATGATGCCGCCGGGAGAGGCAGATTAGGAACTGTAAATAAATTAAATGAACAAGTTGCGAAGAATGTTTTTCCGAGTGCAAAGGAAAAAACGTAGTTCTACGCTCCGCTTCGGTCCTTGCTAAACAAGCGCCACTGGCGCTTAGCAACGTAGCGGGCTACGGCGAGGCTTTTTGATGGTGCAATCGAAAAAACAGGCAAGCAAGTTGCTTCATTTAATTATTTACAGGTCCTTAGTTCAGAAAGGAAATATAGTTATGGCAAAAGAAGTAAAAGTTGAAGATAATAAAATGAAAGCATTGGAGTCAGCAATCGCACAGATTGAAAAGCAATATGGAAAAGGTTCTGTAATGAAGCTTGGAGAAAATCTCCATTTGAATGTGGAATCAGTACCTTCTGGTTCTTTGGGACTGGATCTTGCGCTTGGAGTTGGTGGTATTCCAAAGGGAAGAGTGATTGAAATCTATGGTCCGGAGTCTGGTGGTAAGACAACGGTAGCATTACATATGGTTGCAGAAGTTCAGAAGCGGGGCGGCATTGCGGGATTTATTGATGCAGAGCATGCGTTAGATCCTGTGTATGCAAAAAATATTGGTGTGGATATTGATAATTTGTATATTTCGCAGCCGGATACAGGAGAACAGGCATTAGAAATTGCAGAAACAATGGTTCGTTCTACAGCGATAGATATTGTAATTGTTGACTCTGTTGCTGCTCTGGTACCAAAAGCAGAAATTGAAGGGGAGATGGGAGATAGCCATGTGGGACTGCAGGCACGCCTGATGTCACAGGCGCTTCGAAAACTGACAGGTATTATTGGAAAGACAAGCTGCAGTGTTATTTTTATTAACCAGCTTCGTGAAAAAGTAGGAGTGATGTTTGGAAACCCGGAAACAACGACAGGTGGGCGTGCGTTAAAATACTATTCTTCTGTTCGTTTGGAAGTGCGCAGAGGAGAGCAGATTAAAAAAGATGGCGAGCCTATTGGAAACCGTACAAAGATTAAAGTGGTAAAAAATAAGGTTGCCCCACCGTTTCGTTCTACAGAAGTAGACATTATTTTTGGCGAAGGTATTTCCAGGGAAGGAGAAATACTGGATTTGGCAGCAGAGGAAAATATTATTGTAAAGAGTGGCGCATGGTATGCATATAATGAAAATAAAATCGGACAGGGACGTGAAAATGCAAAGAATTATTTGAAAGAGCATCCAGAAGTTCTTAAAGAGGTAGAACAGAAAGTAAGGGATAAATATTTTAGCAATACAGCAGTTGAAGCAGAAGAAGAAGAACCCGTAGAGGAGCCAAAGCCTGCTAAAAAGACACGCACAACGAAGGCAGCAGAAAAGTTACCAGAGGAAGAAGTGGCTTTGCCTGCTTCTGAAGGAATAGGGGATTAAGGAAATGGAGATAGAGGAACGCTTTTTACTGGGCAGGAAGAAAGCAATGGCACTGCTGACACACAATGACCGTACAAAGTGGGAGCTGTGTGACCGTTTAAAAAGGGCAGGATTTGAACAGGAAGTGATTGAAGATGCCTTAGCGTATGTAGAAAGTTTCCATTATATCGATGATTTGCGCTATGCAACACGTTTTGCAGAAATCTATAGTGCAACCCGCAGTATTCAGAGGATTCGACAGGATTTACAGAAACGCCATGTGTCGGAAGAATATATTAACTTAGCTTTGGAAAATATTGCATGGGATGACTCTGCTGCACTGAAAAAAGAACTTGGAAAGCTTTTGAAGGAGCGGAATATAGAGGAGCTTTCTTATGAGGAACGGCAAAAGCTTGCAGCAAAGCTTTATCGGAAGGGATTTCGAACAGATGATATTTTTTCTTGTGTCAGTTTGTATTGACATATTCGCACATAAAGTATAAAATCATATTGTTGTATTTTTAACAAATAAAAATAAGGAGGTGCTTCTGTTCGATGCCAAACATCGTCATTGCAATAGTAGTCATTGTGATGATAGCCGCTGCCATAGTTGTGACTGCGCTGATTACCCAGTCTGTTTCCGTTCAGAGATATAAGGAACAGGAAGAGGCAAAACTTGGGGATGCAGAAGAAAAAGCAAGAGTTATTATTGATGATGCTTTAAAGACTGCGGAAACAAAGAAGCGTGAAGCTTTGCTCGAAGCAAAAGAGGAAGCGCTCAAAACAAAGAATGAGATTGAGCGTGAATCAAAGGAGAGACGGGCAGAACTTCAGCGATATGAGAAGCGGGTGCTGTCGAAAGAGGAAGCTCTGGATAAGAAAGCGGAAGTTTTAGAGAAGAAGGAAGCTAAGTTAAATGCAAGAGATGCTGAGCTGGATAGGCAGAAGAAGGAACTGACTGAGATTAAAAACAGCCATTTGCAGGAACTTGAGAAGATTTCTGGTCTGACTACCGAACAAGCTAAGGAATATCTGTTAAAATCTGTTGAAGAGGATGTAAAACATGAGACGGCAGTTCTTGTAAAGGAACTGGATCGTAAAGCAAAAGAAGAAGCTGATAAGAGAGCAAAAGATTATGTGGTAACAGCTATCCAGCGCTGTGCAGCAGACCATGTTGCAGAGACGACAATTTCTGTGGTAGAGTTACCAAATGACGAAATGAAGGGTAGAATTATCGGACGTGAGGGAAGAAATATCCGCACGCTTGAGACTTTGACTGGCGTTAATTTGATTATTGATGATACACCAGAAGCAGTCGTTTTATCCGGCTTTGATGGAGTTAGGAGAGAGGTTGCAAGAATCGCTCTTGAAAAACTTATCGTAGATGGAAGAATTCATCCAGCGAGAATTGAGGAAATGGTCGAAAAGGCTCAAAAGGAAGTTGAGTCGATGATTCGTGAAGAAGGGGAGGCTGCTACACTGGAAGTTGGTGTGCATGGCATTAACCCTGAACTTATTCGTTTGTTAGGAAGAATGAAATTTAGAACCAGCTACGGTCAGAATGCTTTGAAGCATTCAATAGAGGTTGCACATCTGGCGGGCCTCCTTGCAGGAGAGATTGGTGTAGATGTGCGCATTGCAAAACGTGCTGGTTTATTGCATGATATTGGTAAATCTGTCGATCAGGAGATGGAGGGAACGCATGTCCAGATAGGTGCGGATCTCTGTCGGAAGTACAAGGAATCCGGTATTGTTATTAATGCAGTAGAGGCACATCATGGTGATGTGGAACCGGAAACATTGATTGCCTGCATTGTACAGGCAGCAGATACAATTTCTGCTGCACGCCCAGGTGCGCGTAGGGAAACATTAGAAACATATACAAACAGATTGAAACAGTTAGAAGATATTTCAAATAGCTTTAAAGGTGTTGACAAATCATTTGCTATTCAGGCAGGCCGTGAGGTAAGAGTTATGGTGGTTCCTGATAAGGTGACGGATGATGAGATGGTGCTTCTTGCACGAGACATTTCGAAACAGATTGAAGACGAATTAAAATACCCTGGTCAGATTAAGGTAAATGTAATTCGTGAATCCAGAGTGACTGATTATGCAAAATAATCACAATGTTTATAATTGATTGAAAGGGTGTCGTTAAAACGACATCCTTTTTTGGTCATTAGGAACTGTAAATAATTAAATTGAACAACTTACTCGCCTGTTTTTTCGATTGCTGCATCAAAAAGCCTCGCCGTAGCCCGCTACGCCTACGTTTTTTTCTTTGCACTCGGAAAAACATTCTTCGTAACTTGTTCATTTAATTTATTTACAGTTCCTTAGGAATTGCAAATAATTCATTTAACCAACTTATATAATTTATTTACAGTTCCTTAGTCACACCTTGTAATAGGAGAAATCATGTATGGTAATTTTTCGGGAACAAAAAAAGTATGAAAAAAATACTGCTGATGAAACTTTGTGGAGTGCTGTAGGAAGCGGACGGACTATGGTTGGAATGGGTTTTGCGGTTGATATTGGAACGACTACCGTAGTGGTGACGGCAATTGATCTGGAGCAAAAAAAAATACTTGGGACAATGTCTTGTACCAATGAACAGACAAAACTTGGGGCAGATGTTATGATGCGGATTATGCATTGTATGTCAGGGAGAGGAGAAATACTGCACAATCTGGTTGTCAGGCAAGTGGAAGAGATGGCAATGCAGCTCTGTAGAAATGGAAAACCAGAAGATGTGCAGGGGAAACGGTGTTATTTCTTTGTTGTCGGAAATACAACAATGTGTCATCTTTTTTTAGATAAAAGTGTGGAAGGATTAGCGGGGTATCCCTTTTCTCCAGCTTATCAGGGAAATTACTGCTGTATAGGAAAAGAAATCGGGATGGAAGCTTTTTCTGAGGCTGGAATCTGTGTGCTTTCTGGGATTGCAGCGCATGTTGGCGCCGATGCCTTAGCTGTCATAGGTGCAGAAAAGTTATATCGGGAAGATAAGGTTCAGCTGGCGGTCGACTTGGGGACGAATGCTGAAATTGTTCTGAATCAAAAAGGAAAAATCAGCGTCTGTTCAACGGCAGCAGGGCCAGCATTTGAGGGAAAAGGGATTTTTTGTGGTATGGCGGCAAAAGACGGAGCGATTGCAGAAGTAAAAATTGCTTCTGGAAATGGAAATATTATTCTGGGAGTGTTAGGGGGAAAAGAAGCAATTGGAATTTGTAGTACAGGATTGGTTGACCTGTTGGCACAATTAAGAAGATGCAAGCTTCTTTTGAAAGATGGTTACCTTTTGAGGCAGTCAGAGGCAGAGAAGGCAGGACTTCCAAGAGAACTCTGTGGTCGTCTGGTTGTCAGAAAAGAACAGAATGCTTTTTTGTTGTGTGGAGAAAAAGAGGGAAAAAAGGAAATCTATTTGCTGCAAAGTGATATCCGTAACCTGCAGTTAGCAAAAGCGGCAATTCAGGCGGGAATTATCAGTATTCTTGCCGCAGCACAGATTTCATTGGAAGAGGTTGATGAATTTGTTGTGGCAGGTGTTTTGGGGAGCTGTGTGCGGCAGATGAGTGCTGTCAGTATTGGACTTTTTCCAGAGGCGGTTCGTGAGAAGATTATTCTTGCAGGGAATGCGGCAGGAAAAGGAGCTGTTTTAGGAGTTTTAGATACTGCTTTTTCGGAAAAGATGGAAAGATTGGCAAAGGAAATTTCCCATATAGAAATTGCGCAGGAAAGAGGATTTCAAGATTGTCTTATGAATGCAATGGACATACAAAGATGGTTATGATAAGATAAAGCGGATTGTTATGATTCACAGCCAACTAAATTGTATAAAGAGATTGAAAAGGCTGCTAGAGCGTGTTTGAAAATTCATTCTCACAATCTGCACTCCCCACTTTGCGCTATATTTGCCCCAAATTTAGTCAATGTAGCCCGCTACACCTCCTAAATTTGAGCCAAATCTCCCACAAAGTGGGAAGCACATCTTGCAAAAAGCAATTTCCAAACACGCTCTAGTAAGAAACAGTTTGTAAGTCTTAGATGACTGTGACAGGACATTGAAGGAAATCATAACGAATAATAATATACTGCGAGGAGGGATAAGGAAGATGCGGCTTGGATTTATTGGAGCAGGGAATATGGCGCAGGCGATGATTGGCGGTGTGCTAAAGTCAGGACTGTTCAAAAAAGAGGAGATAATTGCTTCTGCTGCAACGCAGGAAACATTAGATCAAGCAGAAGAGGAATTTGGAATTTGTACAACATTGGATAACAGGGAAGTGGCAAAATCAGATGTTGTTTTTCTGGCAGTAAAGCCTGTTTATTGTGAGCAGGTGATAGATGAGATAAAAGATTTTATTTTGGAAAATCAGATTGTCGTATCTATTGCGGCAGGAAAAAGTATGGCGTGGTTAGAGGAAGCTTTTGGTGGAAAAAGAAAGTTGATTCGTACAATGCCAAATACTCCGGCGCTGGTTGGAGAGGGAATTACAGCAGTTTGTCCTAATGAACAGGTGACGGAGGAAGAAATCAAGACAGTCTGTGAAATTTTGGAAAGCTTTGGAAAGGCAGAAGTCGTTTCAGAATCTATGATGGATGCGGTAATCGCAGTGAGCGGAAGTTCGCCAGCTTACGTATTTATGTTTATTGAAGCAATGGCAGATGCTGCAGTAGCAGAGGGAATGCCAAGGGCACAGGCGTATCAGTTTGCGGCACAGTCTGTACTTGGAAGTGCTAAAATGGTTTTGGAAACCGGGAAACATCCGGGAGTGCTTAAAGATATGGTTTGTTCTCCGGCGGGCACTACCATTGAGGCAGTACGGGTATTGGAACAGAAAGGATTCCGGGGGGCTGTTATGGATTGTATGAGCGCATGTGCTGAGAAATCCAGAAAAATGTAAAGCCTTATAGTTTTGGCAAAGCTTCCTATTTGGCATAAGGAACGGTAAATAATTTCTATAATGAATGGAAAAGCGGATTTCTTCATATGATGAAGAGAAATCAAAAAGAAGGGACTGCAGGGAAGCTGGCAGTTGGGAAATTAAAAAATGATTAGAAGAATCCGCAATTTTTGGGGAAGATTTAGTACACATCGAAAATCAATATGCTGGATGTTATTTTGGCTATTGGTGGCTGGAAGTATATTCTGGCAGGTGACAGAATTGCCAAAGCTTGGTAAGCAGCTTTCCGTTTGCGCAGAGATGGAAGAAGAATGTTCTGCGTCAGAAGTTAAAACACTTTTATCAGAAATAAAGTGTTTTCCGGTTCGGGAAGATAGAAAACAGAAGGAAACGGTTTCTTTTGACAATGGTTATGGGGCGGCACGCACTTACGGTGGAGACCGCTCGCATGAGGGAATTGATATTATGTCCTCTATTGACAAACCAGGTTATTTTCAGGTACAGTCTGTATCAGATGGTGTTGTAGAACAGATTGGATGGCTGAAGTTAGGCGGATACCGCATAGGGATTCGCAGTGAATCGGGTTTCTATTATTACTATGCACATCTGGATCGCTATGCAAAAGCAATGAAACCTGGAAAAAAAGTTGTTTCCGGCGAAATATTGGGGTGGATGGGAAACACTGGATATGGGAAAGAGGGTACGAAAGGGAAATTTGCGGTACATCTTCATTTTGGGATTTATCGGCAGGTAAAGGGAAAAGAAGAAAGTTTAAATCCATATTACTTGTTAAAGTATGTATCATAGGAATTCTTATTGAGAAGGGGATTGGAGGATTGATGCATGGAAATACAGCTTTGGAGGGAGTTATTAGAACCATATGGGCTTGCGGTAGATGAGCTGGTAGTGAAGTTTAATCATGTGAAGCAGCAATATCAGGATGCAAAAATGTATTCCCCAATTGAAATGGTCAGTGGACGTGTAAAAAGGATTTCCAGTATTTTAGAAAAGGCACAGCGAAAAGGTGTTGATTTGGAAAAGCTGGAAGAGAAAATCGAAGATATTGCAGGCGTTCGTTTGATTTGCCAGTTTGTGGAAGATATTGATAAAGTAGTGGAGATTATTCGTGAACGTAAGGATTTGGAAATTAAGCAGGAAAAAGATTATATTACGAAGAGCAAGCCGAGCGGCTATAGGAGCTATCATATTATAGCTTATTATACGGTGCATACAATTCATGGATCAAAACGCCTGGAAGTGGAGATACAGATTCGAACATTGGCTATGAATTTTTGGTCTACGATTGAGCATTCTTTGCAATATAAATATAAAGAGCATATGCCAGATGAGCTTCGGGAACGCCTTTTGCGTGCTGCCGATGCGGTTGATGCACTGGACATGGAGATGGCTTCTGTGCGGGATGAAATCATGGATGCACAGAATTCAAACAGGAAAAAGGCAAAAATTGTTTCAGATATTTTAAATAATATAGAAAATTTATATTATCTTGCAAATAAGCGTGAGGTGACAAAAATTCAGGATGAATTTTTCAAAGTTTATCAGCAGGACGATATGGAAATGCTGATACGGTTTAACCGACAGCTTGATATTATAGCGGAAACATACAGGGCACAGAATATCGTTAACAGGAGAAGCTATGAATAAATTACCAGAACGTTATTGTGAGCGTATGAAGGAGCTTTTGGGAGAGGAATATGATGAATATATTGACAGCCTCTCTGAAAAGTCTTGCACGGCTTTCCGCATCAATACAGGCAAGGTTTCCATAGAGCAGTGGGAAAGGAGAAATCCTTTTTCTACAAGAGTAGTTTCCTGGGTGGAGAATGGATTTTACTACAATGAAGAGAATGTCCTGCCTTCCAAGCATCCATATTATTATGCGGGATTGTATTATATTCAGGAGGCAAGCGCAATGATACCAGCTTCCATTTTGCCAATAGAAGAAGGGGACAGGGTGCTGGATTTGTGTGCTGCGCCAGGAGGTAAGTCAACAGAACTTGGAGCAAGACTGAGGGGGCAAGGGCTTTTGGTGGCAAATGACATAAGCGTGTCAAGGACAAGGGCATTGGTGAAAAATATACAGCTTGCTGGAATCTGTAATGCAGTGGTGACAGCAGAAACACCAGAGCGTCTGGCGTCTGTGTTTGCGGAATATTTTGATAAAATACTGGTGGATGCGCCTTGTTCCGGCGAAGGGATGTTTCGCCGTGAGCCAGGGATGGTAAAAGACTGGATGGAAAAAGGACCAGAATATTATGCGCCGATTCAGAAGCAGATTTTGAAGGAAGCATATAAAATGTTAAAGCCAGGTGGAAAATTAGTCTATTCAACTTGTACTTTTTCTCCACAGGAGAATGAAGAAACGATACAATGGCTGATTACAGAGTATCCGGATATGAAGATTTGTCCAGTAGAACGAAGAAAAGGTTTTTCAGATGGCTTGCCGAAATTTTTGGAACATGGTTCTGATGATTTGAAGAATTGCATTCGTATTTTTCCTCATCGAACAGAAGGTGAGGGACATTTTGCTGTGCTTTTGCAAAAAAAAGACAGTGAAAAAGCAGTAGATTTGGAAAACCAGTCTGAAGCAGGGATAAAAGAAAGTTCAGATAAGGCGGGCATTCCAGGTTCAAAAGGGAGTTCAAAAAAGCAGAAGATTTCATATCCAAAGGAACTTGCAAGCTTTTTGGAAAAGAGAGAAGCACTGGGCGAAACACTGGTAACGCAAGGAGATACTCTGTATTTGAGACCAACATTGCCAATATCTGCCAGTTGTTTGCGCATTGTATATCAGGGGCTTCCTATCTGTGAACAGAAGTATAAATGTAAGATGTCTCATTCGCTGGCTCTTACAATGAAGTCAGATGACTATGGACAAGTGATTAATCTGCCGTCAGATGATGGGGAGATTCTTCATTACCTGAAAGGGGAAACGCTTTTAACAAAGCAGGATTATCAGGGAAATGTATTGGTTTGTGTAGATGGTTTTGGGGTTGGCTGGGCACAGGGAACAGGAAGAGGTATGTTAAAGAACAAATATCATACAGGCTGGCGTTACCAATAAGGAACTGGAAGTTCCTAAGAAATGAGGTTATGATATGAAGGTACAACGTGGAGATTTTGGTTATATTAAGGCAAAAAAGAAAAAGTCATTGACAGGTACTTTATGTATGGCGGCAATTGGCGTAGCAATTTTTCTGACAGGGCTTTTTTTGAATAAGATGTCAAATCGAAATATATTTACGGTAATTGCAATATTATTTGTGCTTCCGGGGGCAAAGTTTTTGGTGGCATATATTGTCACTTTTCCATATCATTCGGTGAGTACAGAGCGGTATGACAGGGTAAAGAAGGTATTGCCGAAAAAAATGGTTTTATATACAGACCTTGTAATTACTTCGCCGGAAAAGGTAATGAATCTTGACTTTGTTGCTATCGGGAATGGACAGGTGGTGGGGGTGACTGCGGAGAAGGAAAAAGAGCTCTCTTATATCCGTAATTATCTGACAAAGGGTGTACAAAACTGGGGAAACGGTTATAAAGTTAAGATTGTAGACAGTGAAAAGCTTTTTATTAGTGAACTGGAGCGGGTAGAAATATGTGAAGTGGATGAGGAAGAGGAAAAAACAGTAAAGTCCTATATTACTTCATTAATTGTATAAATATAGATGGCACATATTTAGGAACTGTAAATAATTAAATTGAACAACTTACCACTTAGAAATCTTCAAGGAGAAAAGATGAAGTTACTTGTAATTACACCACAGGAAGCAGGGCAGCGCTTTGACCGGTTTCTTGAAAAATATATGAACCAAGCTCCGAAAAGTTTTTTTTATAAAATGATGCGGAAAAAGAACATTACACTGAATGGAAAGAAAGCGGAGGGAAAGGAACGGCTTGCGGCGGGGGATGAAATCAGGCTTTTTTTGGCAGATGAAACGATTGAAAAGTTTCAGGGGAACCGGAAAGGGCAGGAAGAAGTAGTAAGCCTGGTAAAATTGGATATTGTTTTTGAGGATGAAAATGTTCTGGTAGTGAATAAACCGCAGGGAATGTTGTCGCAGAAAGCGCAGAAGTTTGACGTTTCTCTTGCAGAGTATATAACAGAATATTTAATGACGCCTAGGGAGCAGGAGGAATCTGTGTTTCGGCCAGGAGTCTGCAACCGTCTGGACAGAAATACAACAGGGCTGGTTGTAGCAGGGAAGACGGTTGCAGGATTACAGTGCTTTAACTGTCTTTTCAAGGAAAGAAAGCTGCAGAAATACTATCTGTGCCTTGTGAAAGGAAAATTGACAGAGAAAGCGGAAATCCATGGGTATCTGGTAAAGGATGAAGAACATAATACGGTGACAGTGAGTGCGGTACAGGCAGAGGGAGGTGCAGAGATTGTCACAGCGTATGCACCATTTGGGCATACCGTGTGGAAGGGGCAGGATTATACGCTGCTAAAGGTACATTTAATTACTGGCAAGCCGCACCAGATTCGCGCCCATTTGAAAAGTATTGGCTATCCAATTGTGGGAGATACCAAATATGGGGAAAAAAGGATAGGTTACCTTTTTAAAAGGGAATTTGACGTAAGATATCAGCTTTTGCATGCATGGAAGATCTGTCTTAATAAGGCAGCTTATCTTCCTGAAAAGTACTATGGAACCATATGGACAGCACCATTGCCAGAACAGTTTCAAAAGGTACTAAAAGCAATTGGTATCAGGCTGCCATTGGAAGAAAAGGAGTGAAAGAATGCCTTCGTGGAATTCAAGGGGACTTCGAGGTTCTGTTTTAGAGGAATCACTGAATATAACAAATGAAAAGTATCGGCAGGAAAGGCTTGCGCTGGTACAGAAAATTCCAACGCCAATTACTCCGATGGAGATTGATCAGGAAAAGCATCATATTACATTGGCGTATTTTGAACAGAAAAGTACGGTAGATTATATTGGTAATGTTCAGGGGGTGCCAATCTGCTTTGATGCTAAGGAATGTGCATCAAATACATTTCCAATCCAGAATATCCATGAGCATCAGATAAAATATATGAAGGAATTTGAAGAGCAGGACGGGGTTTCCTTTCTGATCATATATTTTAAAAAAGTAGAAGAATATTATTATGTACCATTTAAAGATGTTATTTATTTCTGGAACAGGGCACAAGAGGGAGGGCGGAAAAGCTTTCGGCGTGAAGAGCTGGATGCTTCCTATCGGATCAAGTTCAGCAACCAGATTTATATTCATTATCTCGAAATGCTTTTAAAAGATTTAGAATCGAGGGAAGAAAGAATAGAGAAATAAAGACATTTGGTTTGCTAATTTTAATTATAGTAAACGCATAAAATACATGCGTTAACTATAATGGATGCGCACGGATACACATAGGAAGTTATGCTGCTTTGCAGCGTGTATCCGGTGCTGTAAACGAAGCAAAACGCAAGCGTTTTTTTCGTTTACTATATATAGGGGAAAAGATTACAAAAAAGTGAGGGGCAGAATAATAATGATATTAGGATTATCTGTTTATTTTATTTTACTGGACTTATATATTTTTGCCTTTGCCGGTTGGATTTATGAAAGCACTTTTGTTACAATTCGGGACAGAAAACCTACAAACAGAGGTTTTTTAGTGGGGCCAATTATACCGTTATATGGTTTTGGCGCAGTAACGGTATATATTTTGCTGCGCCCATTTTCAGGGTGTGCAAGTCTTTTGTACATAATGGGAATGGTTGTAGCTACCGTTTTGGAATATATCACCTCCTGGCTGATGGAAATAGCGTTTCATGCAAAATGGTGGGATTACTCCAAAGAGCCATACAATTTCAGAGGAAGGATTGCATTGATTCCTTCGATGTTTTGGGGGATTTTATCACTTTTGATGTTTGATGTATTTCAGCCAGCCGCAGACTGGATTATCAATAAAATTCCTTATGAAACAGGAAAAGTTCTTTTAGCTGTGTTTATGATTCTCACAGTGTTTGACCTTGTCTATACAGCAATTACAACAGTGAACTTCCGCAAACAATTGGAAAATCTGTACGAATTTTGGAAGGAACTGGAATATCTGTTGGAGGAAGTACAGTTTGTTTCTCTTCGTGACATTTTAAGAAATCCAGTAAAAGCAACTTCCGCAAAGCGCCCATCTATGAATTTTAATGGGAGGAAAGAAGCTTTTTATCAGAAATTAAATAGCTTAAAGGAAAATTCTACTGTAAATGAGTCAAAGTTTGCGGCTGTAGAAGAACGATTCCGGTTCTACTGGGAAAATAGAAGCCGTTTCTTGAAAAAACGTCCTTTTACAGGGAATCAGCGTATTTTAGATGCATTTCCAAGCATGAAGATTTTATCTAAAAACCATACTTCTGTGGAGGTAAAAGAACTTCTTTTAAACATGAAGCAAAAAGCGAATCCGTTTGCAAAGCATTCTGAGGGGAAAGAAAAGGAGCAGACAAAGGATTGAAGCTATGATAGCATTCTATTAATATTAGATTGAAACGGCGTTATAGTGTCACAGGAGAAGGAATAATGATAGTTACAATAAGATAAAGTAAGGAGAGAATGGTTATGAAAGCTGTAGTTACACGTGTCATAGAGGCAACGGTTACTATTAATGGCAAGGTGAAGGGAAAGATTGGAAGGGGCTTTTTGGTGCTGCTTGGTATTGCGCCAAATGATACAGAAAAGGAAGCGGTGTATTTGGCAGACCGGGTATGCGGCGTTCGTGTATTTGAAGATGAAAACGGGAAAATGAATTTGAATCTCGAGAAGGTATGCGGAGAGCTTCTGGTGGTATCACAGTTTACATTATTTGCGGATTTGAAGAGCCGCCGTCCTGGTTTTAGCGGTGCGGCAAAACCGGACGTGGCTGTGCCTTTATATGAAAAGTTTATGGAAGAATGCGAAGCGAGGGGATTTCATGTGGAGCATGGAGAGTTTGGGGCAGATATGCAGGTGGCATCTGTCAATGATGGGCCGGTAACATTGCTGTTTGATACAGGGATTACAAGATCCTAATCAAAACGTTGAGGAGAGAATGTATGTATTACAAAGAATTTGGCAGTAAAGATGGACAATTAGTGGTATTTATTCATGGTGGTTTTACAACACATGAATCATATAGGAAGCAATTTCATTTGCTTTCTGATAAGAGAATGGTTTTTGTGGATTTGCCTGGATTTGGAAATAGTAAACAGGAATCCGCAAATGGTTTTACGTTTGCAAGTGCGGCCTGTGAGGTGGTAAAACTAATTGAAAATCTTTCGCCAGATAAAAAGGTAATTTTGATAGCTCATTCTTATGGAGGATTGGTTGTTAAGGAAATTTTGATAAGAATACCTGAAAGGGTTGATAAAATAGTGATAGGCAGTACAAATGTAAAAAGAAGTATTTTGTTTTGCCTCTATACAAGAAAAATAGGATGTCATATTCTTTGGAAGCAGAACAGGGAACGATATATGAGGGAAGGAATTTCGTGGGAGTGTGTATGTGACATGCAAAAGGATGCATGGCACAATTTTGAATTAGATATGTTAAAGAATAATTCTGAAATATTATGTTTATTTTTATACGCAGAGCATGATATAAAGGAAATTCGAGATTCTATGAAGTTGTGGAAAGAAAAGCTGCCGAACTGTAAAATATATAAGGTATCGAAATCAGGTCATAACTATTTTTTTGATATGCCAAAGATTGTAAATCCGATTATTTCTGCTTTTTGCAAATAAGGAATTATGATTTCATCACATCTTATGAGAATGAATTTTCAAACACGCTTTAGGATTATGTGGCAGGGATTTGGTAAAAGAGTGCTGCCTGGAATAGTAATAAGAGCAAGGGGAATAAAATTTATTAACCCCTATGGGGGCTTGTGAAGAATTCCACATAATGCTATCCTGTCCATAGAAAAGAAGGAGGCGATGTTTTATGCATATGGCAGATGCGTTAGTAGCTCCGGCAGTAGCCGGTGTCATGTATGCATGTTCCGCTGCGACAGCGGTCTGCTCTGTAAAAAAATCAGAGCTTGAGAAGGAACCTTGGAAAATGCCGGTCATGGGAGTGTTAGGTGCATTCGTGTTTGCAACTCAGATGATAAACTTTACGATTCCGGGAACCGGAGCAAGTGGCCATTTGTGTGGAGGGATGTTGTTAACAGCTGTGTTAGGGCCTTATGCGGCATTTTTGTCAATGATTGGTGTATTGCTGATCCAATGCCTGTTGTTTGCAGATGGCGGTCTTTTAGCGTTAGGGTGTAATATATGGAATATGGCTTTTTATGGATGCTTTGTCGGGTATTTTCTAATCTGGCGTCCTATTGTAAAGAATGGCTTTAGCAGGGCAAAAATAATAACAGCTTCTATACTTGGTTCTGTCATTTCCTTGCAGTTGGGGGCTTTTAGCGTTACCCTGGAAACAGTAATTTCTGGTATTACAGAACTTCCATTTTCTTTATTTGCAAGTACAATGCAGCCAATTCATTTAGCGATTGGGTTTGTGGAAGGGTTAATCACTGCGATGGTTCTTTTGTTTGTTTATGAGGCAAGACCGCAGATACTTCAGGGGATGGAGGAAATGCCTTTAAAGCAGGGTGGAGGCAGATGTTCTTTTCGCAAAGTAATGATAATTTTTGGAATGATAGCATTGCTGACGGGCGGGATTTTTTCTTTATTTGCTTCGTCCCACCCGGATGGCTTGGAATGGTCTATTGAAAAAATTACAGGCGTTCCGGAAGTTGAATCGGTTGAAGGTTCTGTCTATACAGATGCAGAACATATTCAGGAAACTACAGCAGTTCTTGCAGATTATGGTTTCCGGGGGAAGGATTCTTCCTTTGGCACTTCTTTTTCCGGCATTGCAGGATCACTAGCAGTTCTTGGAATCTGTCTGGCTGCCTGTTTTGGATTTCGTTATCTTGGAAGGAAGAAAAAACAGCATGAGCAAATTGGATAATGCACTGTGTGAAATTTATCATATGGATGAAATTGCTGAGAGAGAGCAATGGCTGAACCATATCCATTCATTAATCAAGCTTGTTATTACAGTATGTTTTATTACTGTAACAGTGTCTTTTTCAAAATATGACCTGGCAGGGGTCTTACGCATGGGAGTGTACCCCATTGTGGTATTCATCTTTGGGGAATTGTCTTTTCGCAGCGCTTTAAAAAGACTGAAGGTGATTCTTCCTGTCGTTTGTCTGATAGGGGTTTTTAACCCCTTTTTTGACCGTCAGCCCATAATGGAAATTGGTGGTATTATGGTGACGGCAGGTGTTGTATCCATGCTTACCCTAATGGTAAAAGGAATTTACAGTGTCTTTGCGTCATATTTACTGATTGCTACGACATCTATAGAAAAAATCTGCTATGCATTGCGGCTTTTGCATGTTCCTGCTGTTATAGTGACACAGATATTGCTGGCTTATCGTTATATAAGTCTTCTTTTGGAAGAAGCAAGCCGTATGATGCAGGCATATTCGCTGCGGGCGCCAAACCAAAAAGGTGTACATTTTAAAGTATGGGGTTCTCTTGTGGGACAGTTGCTCTTAAAAAGTATAGACCGGGCAAATGAGGTGTACGAAAGTATGTTGCTTAGGGGGTATCAGGGAGAATTTCCTTATGCTGCAAAGGGTTTTTTCCGGGTAAGAGATTGTGTGTATCTGGGAGTTTGGTTTGTCATATTTTTCTGTCTTAGAGTTATGATATAAATACGCTCTGGCATGGATGATCAAATGTTTTCTTAATTTTGAGAAGAGTATTTATAGATAAGAAAGGCTGGGTATAAATATGAATCCGATACAGATCAGCATGGAACATGTTACTTATAGTTATGAAAAATCCTGTCCTATATTAAAAGATATCACATTTAAAGCAAACAAGCATGAGTGTATTGGGCTGATTGGCGCTAATGGTGTGGGGAAATCTACCTTATTAAAACTTATGGTGGGATTGAATACAGGTTATGAAGGACAGATCTGTATAGAAGGAATTCCGGTTGTAAAAGAAAACTTTCCAAAAACCCGGGAGAAAATAGGGTATGTATTTCAGGATGCTGATAGTCAGTTGTTTATGTCTCGTGTATATGATGATCTGGCATTTGCCCCCAGAAATTATAAATTACCGGAACCAGAAGTAGAAAAGCGGGTGCGGAAGGCACTTGAAATGGTGCATATTGAGCATCTGAAGGATAAGCAGATTTATAAAATGTCGGGTGGGGAGAAAAAACTGGCATCAATTGCCACTATACTTACCATGATGCCAGATGTTATACTGTTGGACGAACCGTCTATCGCATTAGATCCCAAAAACAGGAGAACTTTGATTCATGTGCTGAACCAGTTGAATCCTCTGAAAATTATTGCTTCCCATGATTTGGATATGATTTTGGACACCTGCAGCCGGGTGATTTTGCTGTCGGATGGAAAAATTATACGAGATGGCGATGGAAAGGAGATACTGTCTGACAGGGAGCTGTTAGAGGCGCATGGGCTGGAACTGCCTCTTTGTATGCAGGGGATACCAGATTGATCCGTTCTGTTGAATCGCTGGTGAAGACTCTCATATAGTGAAAAGTAAATCTTATAAAAATCAATTTTCAAACACGCTCTAGTATGAGATGAAAGGATATTTTGTAGTTGATTTTTAGAGAATGTGAAGCAGAAAATTGTAACAACGAAATAGCAGTAATCAAAAAAGGTGTAAAGTCTTTGTAGAATTATCAAGACTTTACACCTTTTATGCATGAATTCCTTTTTTATGAGAAAATTAGAAAGTGTGGGATACATCTTTGTCGTAAGTATTTGCATTTCGCTGGTGTTAAGGAACTGTAGAAAAATAACTGCTACATCTAAAAAGCAATTTTCAAACACGATCTAGACATAGTAAACTAATAAAAAGAAGATAATGAAAATAATGCTTCTGTATTGTTACTATTTACGGCTATTCGAAACATCATGCGAAAAACCATCCGGCTATGCCGTCTGGCGCTGCAAAACCAGCCGTGAATAGTAACTCTGTATTGCGTTTAATACATTACAATAACTTTTTAAAAGAAAGAGAGGAAAAATTTATGAAACGAATTATCAAGGAGACAATGTTGGGAAGATATGAGGATTACTTAAAAGGAAGGGAAAAAAGTAAGGCGACCATCAGAAAATACCTCTGTGATTTGTGGAAGCTTATGAATTATGCAGGAAGAAAGGAGATTAACAAGGAGCTCATGCTTGCTTATAAGGATAAACTATTGACGCAGGACGGTTACAAGATTAGCAGCATTAATTCCTATCTGGCGGCTGCAAACAGTTTCTTTGAATATATGGGGTGGTTTGATTTGAAGGTAAAGGCTTACAAGATGCAGAAGGAAACTTTCTGTCCAGAAAATAAATACCTGTCAAAGGGAGAATACTACATGCTTGTGAAGAAGGCAAAAGAAATGGGCAAGCTACGGCTGGCGATGATTCTGCAGACAATCTGTGCCATGGGTATCCGTGTCAGTGAGCTGAAAGCTGTCACTGTGGAGGCTGTGCGGAATAATTCAGTTACCATTTATAACAAAGGGAAAGTACGGACGGTTTTTTTCCCGGATGAATTAAGGAAGGAGCTGCTTTATTATATTGGCAGGAATGGTATCCAGAAAGGGTTTGTTTTCTGTACCGCTTCAGGAAAGGCAGTGAACCGCAGCAATATCTGGCGGGAGATGAAATCCCTCTGTAAGAAAGCGGGTGTTGACGAGGCTAAAGTGTTCCCGCATAACCTGCGCCATCTGTTTGCCACTGTTTTTTATGAAATGAAAAAAGATATTGCAAAGCTGGCAGATGTGCTTGGCCACAGCAATATTGAAACCACAAGGATTTATATCAAGACAACCGGTAGGGAACACAGGAAGCTGCTCAACCAGATGAAGCTGGTGCTAGAAACTGAGTATGGCCGAGAACCAGAGCCTGTGTGCTGTTGGTAATATGCTTGTATTAGTAATTCGTTGAATTTGTCCCGTTTTTTTGGAAAATAAAAAACTGTACGCAATCTGCATACAGTTCTTTACAACATAATGATTATTATGTTATCCAAATACATATGCCATTGTAACACGGA
>CANSYK010000027.1 GCA_947651225.1 uncultured bacterium
GTGGGAGATTTGGCTCAAATTTAGGAGGTGTAGCGGGCTACATTGACTAAATTTGGGGCAAATATAGCGCAAAGTGGGGAGTGCAGATTGTGAGAATGAATTTTCTAACACGCCCTAGTAACTACTATAACAATGATTAAAAAAGGGATGCATAAAATATGCATCCCCTGTCTTATCCTCTATTACTAATATTACTAACTATGGCTCGTTACTAATTTGTAATTGTCTTCTCAGACTCTCTGTCAAATACATGAATCTTGCTGGTATCAAGAGCAATCTTAATGGTATCACCAGGGCGTGCTGTTGTACGTGGGTTCACACGAACTGTTACGTCCTTATCATGTCCTGCTACTGTCAGATACAAGAATACTTCCGCACCAAGCATTTCATAAACTCTGACAGTTGCTTCTACTACATTATCACCACCACCATTTACAAGTGCTTCATCATCCTTAATATCTTCTGGACGGATACCAAGAATAACATCTTTTCCAACAAATCCACCTTCAATCACTTTTGCTGCTTTTGCTTCTGGAAGAGCAACAGCATAAGAACCAAATTTAAGATTTACTCCATTACCACTCTTCTCTGCTTTACAGTTAATAAAGTTCATCTGTGGAGAACCAATAAATCCTGCAACAAATACATTACATGGCTTTGTATAAAGGTCAAGTGGTGAAGCAACCTGCTGCATAATACCATCTTTCATAACAACGATACGTGTTCCAAGCGTAAGAGCTTCTGTCTGGTCATGCGTTACATAGATAATAGTAGCTTCCAATCTCTGATGGATTTTAGAAATCTCAATACGCATCTGTACACGAAGCTTTGCGTCAAGGTTTGATAAAGGCTCATCCATAAGGAATACCTTAGGCTGACGGACAATCGCACGTCCCATTGCCACACGCTGTCTCTGACCACCGGATAAAGCCTTCGGCTTACGGTCTAAGAGCTGCTCAATATCAAGAATCTTAGCTGCTTCATGCACCATCTTATCAATCTTTTCCTTTGGTGTCTTTCTCAGCTTAAGTCCGAATGCCATATTATCGAAAACTGTCATATGTGGATACAGAGCGTAGTTCTGAAATACCATTGCGATATCTCTGTCCTTAGGCTCTACATCATTTACTAATGTGTTGCCAATCCACAACTCACCTTCTGAAATCTCTTCCAAGCCTGCAATCATACGAAGAGTTGTAGATTTACCACATCCTGAAGGTCCTACGAAAATGATAAACTCCTTATCTGCGATCTCAAGATTGAAGTTCTTAACTGCCTGAAATCCATTTGGATAAGTTTTGTAAATGTTTTTTAAAGATAAACTTGCCATAGTATGTATCCTCCTACTATCAAATAATTTTTTTGAGTACCATCTGCCATAGTCCTCAACCTATTAAATATAATACACCATAACAGACAACTTGACCATAGCATAAATTGACAAAGAAACATTTCTCCTTTTGTGCAAAGCGTATACTTTATTTTTTTTTCGTTCAATTCGCCATAAATCAGCGAAAAAATCACGAAAAATACTGTTCGATTTTACCAAAACACCCAAAACATCTATTCATCAATTTATTCACTGATTTCCCGAAACCCTTCCCCCATAACCTCTCTTGCATCCTGAATAACAATAAATGCCGCCTTATCGATCTTTCTGACAATGCTTACAACTGACATAATCTGCCGTTTGCCTACCACGCAAAACAAAATATTTTTCGATTTTTTTGTATACATCCCCTGTCCCTCTACACACGTTACGCCCCGCCCCATCTGCTGAATAATTGCATTACCAATTTTCTGGTGCTCCTCCGAAATAATCCAGATCTGCTTTCCCAGCCTCAATCCCGAAAGAATTTCATCCATTATCTTAGAAGAAATAAACACGGACACAACGGCATATGCTGTTGTAAAAAAACCAAATACCATTGCCCCGGCAAGAATCACCATAGCATCCAACACAAAAAGAATCACAGCAACAGGATAGGATTTTAGCCAACTCTGGATAATACTGCTCAGCAAATCCATTCCGCCAGTTGAGTACCCTGCGGCAAATACCAGTCCCAGGCCTCCCCCGGTCAGCGCACCGCCTGCCACAGCCGACAAAAAGTAATCTTTTTGTTCAATCGGGGCAACAGGAAGCATCAGCATGAAACCCGAAAAACACAGATTGGCAAAAAAGGTATATCCCAGATAGCCTTTTCCTTTCACAAAATATCCCAAAAGAAAAATCGGAATATTGGCAGCCAAATTCGTAATCCATACTGGAAATCCACCTTTTACAATATCTTGCGTCATTTCCTTGACCACAATAGCCAAACCAGCCACACCACCCATAACCATATTCATTGGTTCAAAAATAAAATTCACTGCCATTGCCATCATAAAAGTTCCAGCCATAATCCGGATGATTTTCCAAGTCATTCTCCTGTCTCCTGACTATCTGTGAAAACCGATTGTTTTCCACTTCGCATTTCCACATTGCAATAATAAAAGGATGATAGCTTATTTTTTATCATCCTTTTGACTCTTTTCATCTATCTGATTATTATATTGCACAACTTTCTTTCGAAATATACGTGCCCGTACATCTTTTTTTACAGATTGTTCTCTGACAATTTTATGATAAATTCCATCCAAACGCAATTTTTTAATCCAGCCTGGAATTTTCTTTTGCGGTGCCATAATCAGTTCCGCAACACCACCTATCCCAATGCAGAGCCTTGAGTTAAGCAATGGAACATGCTCCATAATCCATTCCTCCTGTGCCCCCGTTTCCAAATCTACTAAAAGTATATCTGGAACATGGCTGTTAATTTCGTTAACAATAGCTGCATCGTCCAGATTTTCCGTATACGTACAGAAGCCAACAATCCGCAATTCCGGCTGCATTCTCTTACAGTACTCTGTCAACAGATACACATCTTTATCACTCTTTGAAACAATATAGATGGAACGATCCTCCTTTGTCAGCTTTTCTAATACCACACCAAAGCTCTTGCAACTCACCACCATATCTCCCGCTTTTAAAACATCAGCATGGTGTGCGCTTAATAGAGCTTCCTCTCCTGGCAAAAGCAAATCCGCCATATCAATTAACTTCCTGTAATTCTCGTCCGCAACTGCCTGATTTAACAATTCTGTTGAGGCGAACAGGATAACCTGTGGTTTCTCATCTGTCAGGTATCCATTTATTTCTTTTATAAGAACATCATTCGATATCATATCGACGTCAATATCCATTATTTTAACCGATGCCTGCATATTGCCCTATCCTTTGCCATAGCAAGTCATTCATTGCTATTAATTTGCATCTATAGTTCCCAGAATAATTTCAATATCATACCCCTCCGTCACGTCACCAACAACGAGTTCAGGATTATTGAAATATTGCTTTAAATCCTCCCCCTGTCCCTTCTCTCTAACTTTAATTCTTGTTGTAGTCAATGTTTCTGTCATATAGTTTCCAACTTCTGGAACCGTATAGCCTTCACTTTCCAAAATCTGCTTCTTAGTAGAAGCCAGTCCTGCGATACGGCTTCCATTGAGTACATATATCTTTAAGCCTTTTGAACTAAGCACGTCCTCCTCTGCATCTGCGGGAGGGTTATCCGAAGGCGATCCTGTAATCATATTTACCGCAGTCAAATTCTGCGCTGCTGTGTATTTTTGTGTATTATTAGACAAATTTTTTAAAGCTTTTTTCGCTGCCTTTGTATCAACTTCAAATATTTTTCCATTATAAGTTCCTGGTATTCCCCAATAACGATACAACTCAATATCCATCTTCTCATAGGCTTCTACATATCCTATTTTATTATACTCTGTCAGATTGGAGGTTACTCTTTCATACTGTTCTTTAATGTACTCCGCAATCTTTTCTTCATCATGCCCTAAATCTCGTATCTGGTTTTTATAGGAATCACTTAACAGGGAAATTTTCATTTTTACCCGCAAAGTCGTGTTAGAACTTGGTGTAACTCCATCCGGCCCTGGCGTATTATTTGCTGTACTCTTTGTTTTATATGCCACCTTTACACTTTGCTGAACATAATGACTCTTATATGTTTCCTCATCAATTGCAGTATAATAACTGATATCCGTTCCAAGCATTTTCTCGAAAATCAGTACACCATAGCCATATGCATCATTTTCATCTGTGAAATACTGCTTCAGCTTTGAAACACGGATCACCTGTGGAATCTCCTGATTAATCTGACACAATTTTCGGTACATAACGGAAGGAATTGTGTAGTCTGTACGAACAGGAATCGTAACATAATCCATGTTGAATGTTTTCGTATTGCAGATTTCAAGCATAACATGTGTAATTTTGTTCTTATCATCCGATACATAAATCAGATTTTTTGAAATCTCATCTGTTGTTGCCTCATCAATAATATCTTTCAAACTGTCTGCATCCGTACCACCATTCTCTTCTTCATTCGATAATACAGTATACGAAATTTTATAACTGGCAAATCCAACCCCTAATATCACAACGATACAAATCAGCGATTTTAACAAACTTGTTAAAAACATCTTCAATACATTTTTTTTCTTCATCACAGTACCTTTCCCTCAACCTAAGTGCTTAAACCCTTAAACCCAAAACATAAGACATATTATAGCAAAAAAAGAAATTCATGTAAAGTATCAGGTTTTCATGATATACTATTATTCGTTACTATTCACGGGTGGTTTTTCGCATGATGTTTAGAATAGCCGTGAATAGTAACATCGATTGTACCTTATCATATAGAGAAAAGGAGAACACGCCATGCCAAACAAAACTGCTGCCATTACCGGCTGTTCGCAGGGAATTGGAAAAGCAATTGCACTGAAATATGCACAAGAAGGATATGATGTAGCAATCTGTTGCCGCACCCAAAAGGAAATGCTCTATGAAGTAAAAAAAGAAATTGAAACATACCATGTAAACTGTCATGCATTTGTAGGAGATATGGGCCGCCCAGAAGATGTCAGTGCTTTCTTCACACAAATCAAAGAAGAATTCCACCATCTTGACATTTTAATAAATAACGCTGGTATTTCCTATTTTGGACTGCTTCAGGAAATGACAGACAGAGACTGGGATAGGATTCTTTCTACCAATTTAAGTTCTGTCTTCTATTGCAGCAGACTCGCCATTCAAATGATGCTTCCCAAAAAAAGCGGAAAAATTCTCTCCATCTCTTCTGTCTGGGGTTGTACTGGTGCTTCCACCGAAGTTGCCTATTCTGCAACAAAGGGCGGAGTCAACGCTTTTACAAAAGCATTAGCGAAGGAGCTTGCCCCAAGTAATATCCAGGTAAACGCAATTGCCTGTGGTATGATTGATACCCATATGAACCAACATCTATCCAAGGAAGACATCAACAGCACTATTGAAGAGATTCCTGCGGGCAGGATGGGAACAACAGAAGAAGTAGCACAGCTTGCCTATGATATCAATCAAAAAAATAATTACCTGACTGGTCAGATAATTATTTTAGACGGGGGATGGATTTAAAGCCAACAAACAAAAGCAAGCTTTTGTTTGACTCGTAACATACACAAAAATGTTACTATTCACGACTATTCTAAACATTATGCGAAAAACCAGCCGTAAATAGTAACATAAAAATTAATATTCTGTATAATAACGTTTTGTCGCAACAACCTCCTCTGGGACTTCCACACCGTCCTTTTCCCAGACACGGAATCGCAGATCATATTCTTTTGCGTGCTTTGCCCGTTCTCTGCTAAAACGTGCCATCGCATCACGAAACATAGGCTGCTCACCTATCTTCTCACGAATTTCTTTTGTAAACGGACAATACGTCGCAAGAATCTCACGCACTGGCTTGCTCAAAAGCAGGCCGCCCTGCGATTCATGGCGAATCCAATTTTCATAATCCAAAACAAAAACTTCCCTTGAATTGTTACGGCATTTCTGAATCTGCAGTTTCAATTTTTCCTTCTTGTCATCAGAAAGCTCTCTGTTTTTGCGGTAAAATTGAATAAAATCACAATACTCACTGGTAAGGGACTTCAACTGTATATTGTTCCATGAAGAACCTTGAATTGTACGGCAAAGTTCCCAGCGGAAACGCCCGAACAGCTTTGTCATCTCACTGTCCAAATCGCCCTCCATAAAAATCGGAACTATAAATCTTCCCTTTGAATTTCTACGGCGCCCGCTCAATTCCTGCCACATAACCGTTTTACTTCCATAAACCGGCATTGCGATAATATCAGGAAACACTTCTTCCTGAACGTACTCTTTGACAAACGGCCCTTCCACTCCATAAAGGCTTTCCCTGTAAAATACAGAATAATCTATATGAAGCAGGCGTTGAACCGCCGCATTTAACTTATCTTTTGACAAAAAGCTACGGTTAAGGGAACCTGAGCAAGATTCCGTAAACAAAAATGGTACAAATGCTGTAATCTGCCCAAATAAAATACGATGATTTGTACGGAACATATTCTGAACCTCAAAAGAAAATTTCTCTTCAAGATTGCTTGACATTTCCTCCTGCTGCTCCTGCGTAATCTGCCCATTCTTCTTCATATCACGAAGGCTTTCATCGTAATCCATATCAAATTCACTCTTCGAAGGTTCTTTCTTTCCCTCCAGAACTAAAGTGAGCCATTCCTTCATATCATAAACAGCGCAGGCACCACCGCCAGAATCTGATCTGTCCAAAGCAACCAGTTCTCTTTGAATATTTTCAGAAATCAACTCTTCACTTAAAAGGCCATACCGTAAAAATAAATCTATAACAAGCGGGGTTTCCTCCCCAGACTGGTAATCCTTGAGAAATACATTCTGATAAAGCTCATAATACACCTTAATCAGATTTCTACGAAGATTTCTAGCATCCTCCTCTGTCGCATATTTATCTGAAAGCGCCATAAAAGCATTTAGATCATCACGAAGAGCCGTTTCCTTCTCTTCCTCCAATCCGCCATAAGCAAGAATCTGATCCAAAGATCCCACCAAATCTGAAATATCAGCTTCTGCCCTGTCGCCAGAATCATCACTTCCTGACGACGCTGAACCGCCATTTAAAATATTCATATATGCTGTATCAATCGCATCATGGTCAACTCCCAATTCCACATCAGCACGCTTGCTTAACAAATTTTCCAGAGAATTTGTCCTGTCAATTACATCATCCAAAAGCGATGTCGCCTCTGAAACACTTTCCCCTGCTCTCTGAAGCATACCAGCCTGCTGAAGCACACTGGAGCAAAGGCTTCTCGCATCAACCACAAGGGGATTTGCAATCTTCTTCAAATATTGTGCATCTGCCCTGCACCGTTCCAACAAATTTCTGACCAAATAGACCTGCTCCAAAATATGATGAATCGTAATTGTGGCATTTGTTCCAAAATACGCCTTTTGTATCTCTGGTGAAAGTTCTGCGCAAGCACGATAATACTCAATCAGCTCTGTATTAAGTGCTTTCTTTTCCAGCTCTTTCATCTCCTCAATCGCACGAATCGGCATTGTCCTGGCACCTGTCCTCTTACCAATATCCAGATATCTCTGATAAGCATCACGAATAAATTTCCCTGTAATATCAGAACTTTCCTCCAACTCATCTAAAATTTTAGAAAGTTCTCGAATATATTTGCTCAGGGTAGAAACCAGCAGAGGGGCATAATCCTTGTTTACCTTAATCAGTCCCCGAATCGCTGTCCCAAGGTTTGTAACCGGAAATGAATAGATGGCAAGATTCGTATCCGCCGTATAAGTCAGATTATATGTTTTGTTCAGTAAATCACACAGTCCCAGAAAATTGCCGGAACCGACTACCAGATTAACTCCTTCCGCATGAATTTGCGCTCTTCCTTTAACAACCAGGCCAATTCCCGTTATATCATCTCCTTCTTCAAAGATGATCGTTCCTTTTCCCAACTGGTTGAGACTGTTCTTTTTTAATTCTGCTTTCACTAAATTTCCTCCAAAAATAAAATCCGTGCATTCTGCGTTGTAGAAACTAAGACAAACGTTACCAATGCTGTTAACTCGGCTCCGGCAACCTTGCGGCACACGAAATCACTTACTTAGTGCTGCTAGGTTCCCCTCCTGACACGGTTCATAAGGTTCCATTGCGCAAGACCAAAACGTCAACGCCACACACATTGGGCTGCTTTGCAATAATAACTCCGAAGCAGAACATCACCCCCGCTATAGCGGATTGCAGGTACAGGGCACCGCTAACTCCCCAGCTAGCACGGAATAACCTAATTATAGCTTTCGTTTCCATAAGTGTCAAGAGAATGGCAGTGAATAGTTCACGAAAATTTTTTATTTGACACAAGCCAAAAAAAATGCTATCATGATTCAAACAGATGTTCAGAACTTAAGTTCTTCTCTAAGAAACAACGCTAGGAGGTATAACAATGATTTTTCAGGATCACGCAACCATCAAAGAAAAACTGGAAATTCTTTCCGATGCTGCCAAATACGATGTTGCCTGTACCTCCAGCGGAGTTTCCCGCAAAGGAAATAAAGGAGAAATCGGCAACACGGCAGCAAGTGGTATCTGCCATGCCTTTGGTGCAGATGGAAGATGTATTTCCCTTTTGAAAGTACTTTTTACAAATGAATGTATTTATAATTGCAAATATTGTATTAACCGCTCTACAAACGACATACCAAGAGCAACCTTTACACCAGAAGAAGTCTGTACCCTGACAATTGAATTTTACCGCAGGAACTATATTGAAGGGCTTTTTTTAAGCTCTGGAATTGTAGAATCACCTGATTACACAATGGAACTGGTCTGCCGCACGCTCCATGACCTTAGAACCCTCCACCGCTTTAATGGCTATATCCACTGTAAAGCAATTCCCGGAGCCTCCAGGGAACTGATTGAAGAAGCCGGCTGGTATGCAGACCGTATGAGCATAAATCTGGAACTTCCAACAGCAAGGGGCCTGCAGGAACTTGCGCCAAATAAAAACAGAACAACAATATTAACGCCTATGCGCCAAATCCAAAATGGAATGGCAGAAAGCAGGGCTATGCTTGGAATGAAGGGTGGAAACCAAAGTGCATACTGGTATACACAAAAAAGAACAGGACGTGCTCTGCCAGGTGAACAAGCCACTTTGCACACCACCCAGAATTTATTTGGCCAAAAAAAAGCTCCCGAAAAACTTGCAGATAACTCATTAAAAGAAGCACAGACTGCTCCAGACAACCTGATTTCCTCTTCCAACACTGGATTAACACAGTGGAAACACAGAGACATCAGCAGAGGATTTGTACCCGCAGGCCAAAGCACACAAATGATTATCGGAGCCACTGGAGAGAGCGATTATGAAATCATGGCAGTCACAGAAGCCCTTTACCAACGTTTTGACTTAAAAAGAGTATTTTTCTCTGCTTTTATCAACATTAATCAGGATTCCTCCCTCCCGGCAGTCAATGGCCAGCCGCTTCTTAGAAGGGAACACCGCCTTTATCAGGCAGATTTTCTTCTGCGGTATTATGGCTTTCGTGCTGATGAACTGCTGACACAACAGCGGCCATTTTTTAACACCTATTTGGACCCCAAGTGCGATTGGGCGTTAAGCCATTTGGAACAGTTTCCTGTCGAAATCAACACAGCGGACTTTAACACCCTGCTTCGTGTGCCAGGAATTGGAACAAAATCGGCACAACGTATCGTTGCTGCCCGGAGGACTGGAAAACTTGATTATCATGCGTTAAAAGCAATTGGTGTTGTAATGAAACGGGCAATTTATTTTATTACCTGCAACGGACAGATGATGTATCACTTTTTGAAAATAGATGAAGATTATATTACACGAAACCTTTTGGAAAATGATGTCGATGTGATGAAAGGTTTTGATGAAAAAGTAACCTATAAACAACTGACACTGTTTGATGATTCTGATTATGAAGACACAAACTAACGAACTGAAATATAAGAGCAAACAGACTGGCAAAAAAGGAGAGTTTTACTTTCATTATGGATAAACCAACAAGAATCTATCAATGTAATAATACCGTTGACGGAATTTTCAGCGCTGTTTATGACGCTGGGCTTTCCGGCTATGGACACCGTTTTATCCGCATACAACCCATACAGGCAGGCCAAAATGAAAATTATGAATTATTTGCGGAATATGTACAGGTAGAAACGGATTCTAAGAAGACAAAAAGCGTAATTGATGCAGTGCGGCAAAAAATTTCTGAAAAAGCATATCTCTTCATTATGAGTGCCGTTATCTCTGACTTTCCTGACAGAGGCGATGTTATCTACCAATTTGTTACTTATGGCTTTACACTTGGGGCAAAAGTGTGCAATGCACTGCAAATTCCCTGTGTTGACAGAATTTTTGCAATGAACCGTGCCGTACAAAATGAAACACATTTTTTTCGGGAATTCCTGCGTTTTCAAGAAGTGCAAAAAGACCCTTCCCTGCTGTTAGCGGTCATTGAACCAAGGCATCACATTATCCCATTATTGATGGAACACTTTGCAGACCGCTTTATTGAGGAATGGTTTATTATTTATGACAAAACTCATCTGGAAGCCTCTTTCCACCAAAAAGGCGGAAACTGGGAAGTGTACCTTTTAACCCCAGAAAAGGCAAAAAAGCTAGAAGAATTATCAGAACAGAAAGAAGAGTATGTAGATCTGTGGAAAACCTTCTTTCACCAGATTGCTATTAAAGAAAGGACAAATAAAAAACTACAGACCAGCATGCTTCCACTCCATTACCGTAAACATATGACAGAATTTCTTGAAGATAATCCATAGCCAAACAACCTACAGCAGCCGCCAAATGTATATGCAAGCATATCCACCTGGCTCATTGCTTCATAAGAATAAATTTTCAAACACGCTCTAACCTGAAATGCTTATAAGGAACTGTATTCACAATTGGATGGTTAAACCCATGATAAAATAATCCATCCTCTCCATAACAAGTTCCGTGATCTGAACAGCAGATTACAAAAGTATCTCCTTTTTGCAGAAATGCCAAAAAAAGCCTTTCCAGTTCACTGTCTACATAACACAGGGCAGCTTTCTGACACTCTATGCTGTCCTTTTTCGCTCCTTCCAGATAGAAATGCACCGGATAATGAAGGGCAGAAATGTTGATATACATCATTATAAGCTGCCCCTGACAAGCTTTTCTTATTATATTTACCGCACAATTGATCTGATTCGCCGCAGAATCTCTTACTTTACAGCCAAAAGAAGGATTCCAAAAGCTGTGTTGAAAATAAGACGGCATAACTTTTCCAATTCCTGTCCTCTTATCAAAAAAACTCAAACCTCCAATGCAATAGGTTTCATACCCGGCTATTTCCAACCCCTGAACAAAAGTTGCTCCCTGGAAAGAATATGAACCTTTCGGTGCTTTTCTTCCCATACCAATATCTTCTGAAAAAAACAGAGTTTCCCGTTGCTTCATATTTCGTATCTCAACATCTACCGGAAAAAAACCAGCAAACATTGCCTGATGAGACGGATAAGTAAAATTGCCTGGCGCATGACACTTCCTCCAGTCACCAAACTGCGCCAGTATCGGCGTCTTTCCGCATTCCTGCTGTGCTACAGCCACATCATACCGCAAAGAATCCAGACACAAAAAAAGAATATTGCATTTTCCAACAATATCATTCATATCAATGCTGTTTATTTTCATCCCTGCCTGTCCTTATCAGAAACTGTCATTCCCCAACTTGTTCATTTAATTTATTTACAGTTCCTTACTTCGCTACACATTTTCTGCATCATCTCTATTTGTCTTTTATAAATCCTGTTTTCATCATAAATATCCTGATAAATCAAATCACCCTGTCCATTGATTTCGATAATATACGGCTTCATTGTCCCCTTTTCCAACAGTACGTCAATTCCCGCCATAGAAAGCTGCGGAAAACATTTCATCGCCTGTCCGCACACATTTTCCACATCAGCCATTGTCTGTTCAGAAAGTCCAAGCCGTTCCATGGCAAGTGGTGCATTGTTCAAATGCAAGTTTGTAACTGGCCCTTTTGACTGCCTTGCAAGCACATACTCCATTCTGCCAAACTGCCATACCACTCTTAAATCATAACTTTTCCCACAAAAAGAAGCTTTTGGATGCCACCGCTCCACAATTACTCCTAAAGACAAAACAGACTCCAAAAGCGGCTGAATCTCTTCCCGCCGTTCCAGGCGATACAATGTTTTCGTGTTAAATAGCGTTCCTTTTTGCAGACAGCAGGAGGCATAAAGAACCTCCCTGTTTTTTCCCGGAAACCGCCGGTATGCTACCACACCGGCGGCTCCAGAAGAATATACAGGTTTTACAAAAACGGAAGAAACTTTTTGTTTCTCCATGATTTCATGCAGTTCTTCTATTGTCCTTACCTTGTCAGAAAGCAGTTCCGTCACAGAAACGTTATTTTTGATTAACGTCTTTTTACATTGTCCTTTATCCAGAACAGATAAAATTCCCTCAGGGGAATTCAGAAAACGACAATCTTCAGCCGATAACTTCTCCAACTGTAACCGATAGCCTTCTAAAAGACCATTCATTTCAGACAAAACAGACTCCTTAAAGACAAAGGGATCAAGCTTTACCACATCATTCTGCCATACAGCACCATTTATCTTTTGCCACTCTACAAAATCAACTGGTATCCGCAGTTTTTTCGCTGCCATCAAAAAATATTCTGTCCGTTTTGAATTCTTTGCACCGACAAGTTTCACCCCCATTATTCTGTTAACATTGGATAACGGTATACTTCACCATCATATTCATCGTCTTCTTGCTGGTCATCTGTCCGAACATCCATAGGCAGCTTGCCCAATTTCGCTACCATTTCATCGGAAAGATAATGATATTCCAAATCTACCTCTTTAATATTTTCAAAAGTAGGCAATTCTTTTAACAGAATTTCGCCACCTTTGTCTGTCAATGTACCATATGATAATGCCAGCTTTTTAATCTGCTTCATATATTTACTTTTTACAACAACTTCTGTAATTTCATCCTGTATTTCACTATCCATAATCCCCAATGTTTCTAACTTTGGAAAATCTGATTTTTCCAACAGATTTTTTATATCAGATACCTCCCCATCAAATCCATAATCTTCCACTCCAATATAAAGCATCAGTTCTTCAAGATTTGGCAGATCCGCTTTCTCAATACTCTGAATGACTGAAACTGGCAGTCCCCCACAAATAATCTCAAGACTTTTCAGATTCGCATGCTTTATCACACCAAGCTCCAACCCCGTGCTTCCCTTAATCGTCAGCATTTCCAAACCCGGAAGCGCTGTCCAGAGCTTACTGTAATCAGCCTGCTCAATCCAGGAAACCTCACATTCTTCATAGTCCATATCTCCAACAAACAAACTCTTCACATTGGCAAATTTTTCCTTATGCTCCACAATTCCATCAATAATTGCCTGTGCACCATTGTCCCATGACTCGCCCCAGCATCCGATAATTACCTCTTCTAACTGTCGTAACTCTGGATCTGCAATAATATCTGCAATCATAGTCTCTGCATTTTTTTCGTCAATGTCCTCCCAGGTATAAAAAAACTTTTTACTTTTCATGGTACTCCCCATCCTCCTTCTCTTCATTTTGATAAAACCAACTTGCTGACTTTACTTTTACCATAAATTCTAACATATCCTGATACTTCTGTCACTAAGGAATCGGTACAAAACGGTTTGTTTATCTAACACCAGCCTTAAATAGCAACAACACATCTATTTTCCAGGAATATCAAATCTCTTATCAAAGCCAGTAAACCTAAATACGTCCATCACTTCACCTGTATCATAAAGAAAACCCCCAAAGCAAAAAATATTGCTTTGGGGGCTGCCCCTGCCAAGGTTTGTCTGCACTCGCCTCTATAAAACCTTGTAATCGGCGTGACAGGATTCGAACCTGCGGCCTCATCGTCCCGAACGATGCGCTCTACCAAACTGAGCCACACGCCGAAGTGCATGACTATATTAGCACTATTTTCAAAAAATTTCAATAGTTTTTTCTTTTTAATATACAATGGAGTTACTATTCAGGTTACTATTCACGGCTGTTTTTTCTTATTTTAAATACTTTTTATTCATATACCCAGCACGCCCATCAGACAAGAGCACTTTGGCGTACCAGTCTTTAGTATACATCACCTTGACCTTTTTTCCATAGGCTACACGTTTGTAATTACCACCAAGCTTTGTTTTGTGCTTCCAGACAACAAGCCCCTTTTTAATATTCACCGTTTTTTTCCATGTCTTTTTAAAGTTATTTGGCTTACCATACTGTTTCTTTAATGCTTTCGTTGTACTTCCCCACTTTTTCAAATAAAAATGCGGAGTATCCTGGAATGATTTCCAGTCCCCACCCCATCCAAGGCCAATACTGGAAGACTTTGCAATAGTAGCTACCTTCTTAAGTGTTGCTGTATCGTAAAGCAATTTGTTATCATTAATGGCAATATCGAAAGCAATCCCCCACATATGCTGACTGCTATATGTGCTTCCTTTCGCATTTGTTACTATATTTCCCGGCTCAGTTCTACCTTTGGCATATAATTTATTTTGGTATTTTTTAGTTCTAAATCCCTCTGTGATAATAAGATAAATCCCTTTTTTCTCACATGCTGTAAGCAACTTAGTGAGCTTATAATCTAACCATGGATGCAAAAGCGTTCTGTCAATTCTAATATCATGTTTCTTTGTCAATTCATTTCTCCTTTCTCATTCACCAATAACCTAATCCTCTGTTACTATTCACGGCTGATTTCTGAAATTAGTCAAACTCATTGTGCTTGCACATAAGAAGTTGATTATTTTCTGATTGCAAAAAGCAATTTCCAAACACGCTCTATTATAAAACAACCTCTCTCTGTTCCATTCTTAATAGTAATATATGCTTCATAAGATACTTTGCCATATCTATTGCACATCTTTTTTCAAGCACGCTCTAAGCAGCGCTATCAATGAAATTATGTAAATCTCTAATCTTCTCAAAAATAATCTTCCAACGCAAATCCTTAAGGATTTCTTAATATCTTTTTCGATAAAATAACCTCGTTACTTATCATAGCTGACTGATACACCGACCAATTACTTCCCCTCAGCCCAAACCCAGGATCATTGACTGATATAAAGGAGTATGCTTAAATAGTCAGCAGGAGTGTGTTTGAAAGGAGAAACAATTGAAACATAGTATACTATCCGCAAATGGATTGTGCAAAAGCTTTGCGCACAACGGAGGACAGGTTCATGTTCTTTCACAGGTTGATTTAGAACTTTATGAGAGAGATTTTACCGTAATTATGGGGGCTTCCGGTTCTGGAAAATCTACACTGCTTTATGCTTTAAGCGGTATGGATCAAGCGACAGCGGGGCAGGTAATGTATGGAGGCGAGAATATTGTCGATGCAGTTGAAAAGAGGCTGGCATCACTTCGGCACAGTGATTTTGGCTTTATTTTCCAACAAATGCATCTTGTCAGCAATCTGTCGTTATTAGAAAATATTGTGGTACCAGGCTATTTAAATAAGAAAGTATCTGTTAACCAAGTGAAAGCACGGGCAGAAGAGCTATTACAGATGATGGGGCTTTCCCATATCAAATCCCACCTGCCATCACAGGTTTCCGGTGGAGAGCAGCAAAGGTGCGCCATTGCCAGAGCAGTAATCAACAACCCAAAGCTTTTATTTGCCGATGAGCCGACCGGAGCACTGAATCGAAAAAATACAACCGAGGTTTTAAATCTTCTGACTGATTTAAATCAATCCGGGCAAAGTATTTTGATGGTAACACATGATATCAGGGCAGCTTTACGGGCTACAAGACTTCTTTATCTTGAAGATGGAAAGATTGTCGGGGATCTGCCGCTGCCTGACTATAGCCTGGAAGAAGAAAAAAGCCGTGAAGCACAGGTAAATGCCTGGCTTTCAGCAATGGAATGGTGAGGTGCAAGATGGAAATATTTACTTTACTCAAGGCAAATATTCGTTATAAGAAAGGATCTTTTATCAGTATCGTTCTTTTAATGATAATTATTGCAATGTCACTTACAACAATTTTAAGCGTAAAAGAAAACTGTAAAAACAGCCATGAGACTGCGCTGGATGAAGTAAACGCAGGTAACATAACTACCTTTATTAGTACAAGAAGGCTGACAGAAGAGCTTATTCATTCCGTGGAAAACCATCCTCTTGTTGAAAAAATGGAACGATATGCTGCAGTATGCACTGACGAGGCAGAGTCAGGGGAAAATTCTTATGGCAATCCATGGCTCATGACAAAATTGCGCAGCGGTTACAAATTGTATAACGATGATTTGACAGCATCCGAAAAGGAAATGCCGTCTCTGAATCAGGGAGAAATCTATATTACACAAGGAGTTGCAACAAGACTGGAGTGCCAAAAAGGAGATACCATTAAAATTTCTACTATTGGCGGTAAATACAATTTTAAAGTCAGTGGAATTTTTGTAGAGCCAATGTTTGGTTCTTCTACGATTGGTTGGAAACAGTTGTTTATCAGCGATAAAGATTTTGAACAGATGTTAAAGGATTGTAAGGATAATGAAACCGAGGAGCATTATTCTGATTTTCAGATTGTTCAGCTATACAAAGAAAAAAACTGTAAACTTTCTGATGGCCAGTTCCGTCGAAAGCTGAACCTTGATACAGGAATTATAAATAATTCCTCCGGCTCTCTGACAAGAGATATGTCCATACGATATACAAATATTTTTTCTGACATTATTTTGTCTGTGCTTATGGTGTTTGTTATCTTTTTGTTTATCATTGTGCTGATTGTTATGGGGCACAGTATTTCAACAGGAGTAGAAATGGAGTATGTGAACCTGGGTATTTTAAAATCACAGGGATTTACCAAAGGAAAAATCAGAACAGTCTGGTTTTTACAGTATTTTCTGGCACAGTTTACAGGAACCGTTATCGGAATGCTTCTAACTGCACCATTGATCCAGATGCTTGGAAATGTATTTCAACCGATTACAGGAATTATAGCAGGAAAAGATATTTCCTTTTTGAAAATTAATCTGGTGATGCTTTCCACTTTGCTGATTTCAGGGATTCTGATTTTTACCATGACCATAAAATTAAACAAAATTTCGCCTGTCAGAGCTATTTCCGGTGGACACAGCGATATTTATTTTGACAGCCGAATCAAAGCACCTGTCTGTAAAAAAGGACTTTTAGGAAGCCTTGCATTACGGCAGCTCACTTCCAGCAAACGGAGCTATATTGGAACAGTTCTTATTGTTTCCATTCTGGTCTTTTTTATGATGACAATAACAATCCTTGGGAATATTGTGGACTCTAAATCAGCAGTAGAGGCTATGGGTGCTATCTATACAGAGTGTGATATAACGTTTCAGGATTATAATCCAGATGACGAACTGTTAAAATCCATAGAAAAGGTAGTAGAAAAATATTCTCCAATAGAGAAGAGCTATTATATGTCTGGTATAGACTTATCTGTAAATGGTGAAGAAATCCACTGCCAGATACAAAAAAATCCAGAAGTCATAACAGCTGCCAAAGGAAGAGTCCCACTTTATGATAATGAAATTGCCATAACTGAGCTACTTGGTGAAGAACTGGATTTGAAGATGGGGGATGCGGTCACTGTTGCCTATATGGATAAAAAAGACAAGTATATCATATCGGGAATATACCAAAGTATGCAAGATGCAGGACTAGAATTTATGATGCCATTAACAGGGGCAGAAAAAATCGGAATTTCTTATATCACTTTTGCCAGATACAGCCTTTCCATTCCGGAAAAAGCCAGGGAAGTTACTGATGCACTAAATGATTCTTTTAGTGATATCCTTGTGGCAGAAAATGGAACCGAGGGTAATGTAATGGAGAATACTTATGTTATAGCAATTAATGTAATGAAGGGTGTCATTTTTTCCTTCTCCATTCTTTTTGCACTGCTTGTTGCGATGATGACATGCTCAAAGATATTTTTGCAGGAGAAAAAGGATATTGGTATTTATAAAGCAATTGGTTTTACATCCGCACAACTCCGTTTACAGTTTGCATTCCGCTTTTTCATAATAGCTTTGGCTGGTTCGGTACTTGGCACAATTTTGAGTATCACGTTGTCCAGACATCTCCTTAATATTGTTTTGCGGAAAATGGGCATTACTAATCTTGTCGCACGCTTCACAACAACTACTATTGTTGTCCCGGCCGCACTTATTTCTATCTGCTTCTTTCTGTTTGCTTACCTTGTATCAAGAAAGGTAAAACAGGTAGAAGTGTGGGAATTAATGACAGAGTAACTAGCTGAAACTTGTTTGAAAATTCAGCCAGGCAAAAGCATTGGCATTTAATCACCTTAATAATACCTACTGTGCCAGTCAAAACCGGCTGGAATCCGAAATGCAGGATAGGGCAGGAAAGAGCCGGGAACTACTTCTTTCCGGTTGCAGTAAGAAAGATAACAGCTGCACTCTTTTCTGCCGCAAACCATAGTTTTATCTGGTGCATTGTTATAATAAAAGTTTCCAATCGTTTGCCGGGTCAGATTACAATGGCGCATCGTCCCATCCGCTTCCACAAAACGATGATCCATACAAAGCGTCTCATCCGACTTATGATGAGAAAGCTCCATTTCAAAATAAGGATCTATCTCCAGAAATACCTTTTTTTCCGACATAGTATAAGCCCTGCCCAATCCGTCCATTTTATTTACCCAAAGATAGACAGAATCGAAAAGAGCATGACGCAGTTTCCTGATTATTGAAATATATTCTGGTACACCCACCACACCAACACAATAGGAAATTTTTTGTTTTGTCAACTGTCTGCACTGCTCTACAAACGCTTCAAGCGAAGTCATCTCCGGGTGAAAGGTTCCCCACAAGCGCAGCTTATCTATATCTCCTCCCTGCCCTTTAAAACAGGAAAGCATCTGCTTTACTGGAAAACTGAAATTACTTTGAGCACCTACAGCGTCCAGATGTGCATTACAGCTCAATCTGGCAAGGCCTTCCCAATAGTAAGAATGAATCAACGCCTCACCATAGGGAACAATCTGCACAGCCCCCTGAACCATTTCCCCATCACAGGCATTTTCAACAAATCGAAAAAAAGCAGCTTTATCATTCTGTTCTTCACGCAAACTGCCTTTTTTTTTCGAGAAAGGGCAATAACTGCAAGAATAATTGCAGGATTTCAAACTCCCCCGATAATACCATTGTCGCTTCATTTTTTAAATCCTTCCATCTTTCTTCGCACATCAAATGATATTAATTGCGGACCTAAGCAGTCTGACAAAGAAACCCCCTGCTCTGTCAGAGTAATAAAATCATTCGTTATTGTAACATATCCATTCTGTTCCCATTCTTCTATTACAGGAAAATCCTCCTGTACCCTTTTTGAAAAATGATTTCTATAATCTTTGCAGTTGATTCCTTTTCCAAAAAGAATATGCCGGATTACATATCTTCTCTTCTGCTCATCTGGCGATAAAAGAAAGCCATGGGAAATTTGTAAATAATCTTTTGTTTGAAGATATGTATCCAAAATAGAACGACAATGTTCCTGTTTTACAGCATATGGCATACAAAAATGTAAATTACCAATATAACTTCTTCCACCACAGCCAATTGATACCGTATTCCCAAATCCACAGGAGGATTCCGGGAGAGAAGCATCAGACGCTTTCACAAAACGGCGCATAGAATGAGGCTGATATCCTTCTGCTTTTAAAAATTCTCTTACATGGCAATACATCGTATAGGCATCAGAAGAAGGTATGACATTTTTTTGATAAAGAGCCGTTTCTGGCTTTACATAAAGCGGATAGACAAAAAGCTCTTCCGGTTCAAAAGCAACTGCCTGTCTTAAAGAGTCAAGCAAACTGTCCGTTGTCTGTCCCGGAATTCCATAAATCAAATCAATATTTAAGCAGTCAAACGCCTTTTCTTTTATAGCATGCAACGCTCTTTTTGCAGATTCCACATCATGAAAACGGCACAAGGCGGCAAGCTCTTTTTCCTGAAAACTCTGGACGCCAATGCTGATTCGGCTGACCCCTTCATCTTCTAATATAGCAAGCTTTTCCAAAGTCGTCTGGTTTGGAGAAGTCTCAATAACCACAGAAGCGTTTTCTTTCAGCGAAAAATAATTTTTTGCCATAAAAAAGACTCTGCGAAGCAGGGAAACCGGTAAAATCAAAGGAGTTCCACCACCTAATGTCAAGTCTTGAAAAGATACTTGATCTGGCATCTTTTCAGAAAACTGTTTCGCATGACGTTCCATCGCATCAACATACTCCTGCATCACCTGCTCTGTCTGTCCGGCTACTGAAAATAAATTACAATAGCCACACCTGTACTGACAAAATGGGATATGAAAATAAAGGCTGTTTTCTGCCCTGCACAGATACGGGACATACTCTTTTAATTGGACATTCTTTAATGAAGCATATGCCGTTTTATGCGGGTAGCTGTACATATACTGCTGATAGGGATTTTCTATCTGCATAACTTCCTCCTAACCCATGAAAAAATAACCGGTTCGTTTTTGTTTCGAACCGGTTACAATATTACCAACAATATTATTCTTTACAGCTCCTACATAAAACCATTCATAAGCTGACCTAACTGATAAGCCGGATCAAATTTCCTATACGTCTGTGCTGCCTTTAACTGCTCATCAGCATTATAATTTGAAGAAATCGTTTTTGTATCTGTCTTCGTGTCTGTTGTCTTAGTAGACACCTCTTCTGTAATTGCAAAATCGTCTTCTGCAGTTCTTGTTGTCCCCTGGTCATTTGTCTGCAGATTTTCTTTCTCTGCCTGTGCCTTGCGAAGTGCCTTAATTTCTTCCAGCTTTTCATTCATAGCAGCGACCTGATCGCTGATAAAGGTATCCGTATTTTTCTTATTCTTATAATCAGTTGATTTCAGGTAATCATTCTCTGTTCCAATCAAATGATTTACTCTACGGTACATAGCAAGAACATTTGACCCAGATTCCTTCTGTGCATTCTGCATAGCCCCCAGATATTCACCCAAAGTATCCAGACGGGTTTGAGCCATATTCATTTTTCTAAGCAAACGCTCATTCTCAGCATCATCTGCCTTTGTATCAGAAGTAAGCGCCGCTGCATTGATTGACTTTTTAAAAACATCTGACTGCTTTACAGCATTTGCCTTTTGATAATTCGTTGGTGTAATCACAGTGTCCGTATTTCTTGTAATGTTAAATGAAATTCCCATATGGCTTCCCTCCAATCCGTCTGTCCGACAGTTTTATCTAAACACAAAAATAAAATCCGTTTAATAACGTATATCTTATATATTATATCGGCTCAGTGAATTAGAAAATTTAGCCAATTTCGCTATTTTTTGTTACTATTTACGGATATTCTAAAAAATCATCCATAAATAGTAACAATTTTTTACACCTTCTAAGGAACTGTAAATAAATTAAGGAACAAGCTGCGAAAAATGCCTTTTCAAGTGCAAAGAAAAAACATAGGCGATACAGGCATCAGCACGGCTTTTTGACCTGTGCAATCAAAGAAATAGACAAGCTAAGATGTAGCGTTATTTTTCTACAGTTCCTAAAATTTCAATTTTACCGTAGATGGAATATATCCTTCCAATGTCTTTGTGCCCTTACTATATTTTATATGATATACAATCGCTGTTGATTTAAAATAAGTACGCCCAACATAAGTAATCTTTGCAGACTTTGGAATAGAAGCTACCTCATTTCCACTCAGGCCAGGCGTCTCATACAGCTTTGTAGCCGTATTGACTGTCGCCTTCTTTCCTCCTGGTAAAGTTGAGACTGTTAGATATGTGTAACCACTGTAATACTTTACACCATCTACTATTTTATAAGCTCGAATCCTGTAAAAATATTCTTTGTCAGCTTTTAATGAAGTATTCTCCCATGTAGTCTTCGTACCCGCAACCGCTTTTACTTTTGTATAAGTCTTTCCATTATAGGTAGCTTTCCGATAAATCTGATACTTTGTCGCCTGGTCATTCTTTGCCCAGGATAATGTGATTTTTTTTGTTCCAGATACTCCCTTAAAAGAAGTCACTTTTGGTGGAATAATTTTAAAAGTGGTACTTACCCTCCCTTTGTAATTTCCAGTGCCGACAGCAGTAATTGTTGCCATTCCGACCTCGGTATTTTCAGAATAAACCAGATTATAATTGGTTCCCTTTTTCAGTGTTTTCCCATCCAGCGTAAGTTTTGGAGCAGGAGTAATTGCCTTGCCTGTGTATGCCTTTGAAGCAACAGAAGCAAATTGGGCATTTTCTATTGTAACAGCATCTGGATTTTCATCCATATCTTCACTGGCATACCAGAAATTGCAGTCTACCTTACCAGAAATCCCATCAATTTTACCTGAACTTGTATATTGCCAAAATTCATACTTACCTGTATATGTCGTTTGGGAAGTATAATTTGCCAGCCATATTTTATAATTTTTCTCAAGAGCAGCACCGTCGATCAATGTCGAGAGATCACTTTTATTGGCATAAACCATTGGTGTATACCCTGCCGCTTTAATAGTATCACAAAAAGCAGTACAATTTTTAGTTGCTGCCGATTTACTGAGCTTTGCATTATATTTCCGCCCTGTCTTTACCCCTCCTACTGTTGTCGTTTCATAATCATACACAATTGGAAGCGTAATATCATAGTTTTTTGCCTTCTCTATACAATATTGTGCCTCTTCTTTTGCTTCACTGGTATTAATTGCTTCTGTATAATAGTAAAGCCCGACTTTTAGTCCTGCTGCAAGAGCGCCTTCCACATGCTTTTCAAAACAAAGATCAGCAGCAAGCGTACCGGCAGCGCCATACCCACGGTAACCAACGCGGACAAAAACAAATTCAATTCCATCAGCTTTTACCTTGTTCCAGTCAATCGTCGGCTGATAATAAGAAACATCAATCCCATTATAGATGTTCATTCCAGTATAAGTATTTGAGTGTGTATATTTAATTCCAGTATACGGATTTGCAGACTGACTGGCTGACTTTAAACTACGTCCATTTAAAATATTCATCGTATCATCAGAATCCTCCTGTGAATAAAGATGCCTGTCCGCTTCAGGGTCTCCCACCATAACAGAACGACCATTTACGGTAGCAGTCTCCGTCTTTGCAGATTCAGAAACCAGAGCTTTTGCGCTGCCCTGAACAGAATTCGCAACAATCCCTGTTATAAGAGCAGCAGATAATAATAAAGTAAGTATTTTTTTCCTCATATTCATATGCAAGGGCAGCCTGTAAATCACTTCCCCTTTTCCTTTCTTTTTAATAGTAACTTTTAATAACAAAATGCTCCTTTATTTTACCAGAAATCCTTGAAAATAAGTGGCTTATTTGTGGCAAAAAAGGGCTTATTTCGTGTTACTTTTACAATATACCATTTGAAAGAAAGACAAAAAATCATTTTCAACTTCTTCCAGTCCTTTCACATTGTCATATATAAAATCATACTGATAGTTTTCCACATCATCATCCGCTGTATTATTCCACGCTTTCCTTGTATGATTTCTTCCATGAATCAACAAGGTAACACAATTTCCATTGATACTGTTTTTAAACTTGGATATTTCTTCTGGTTCCCTGATATGCACAAATAAAATTTCTTTGTCACTCTTTAAAAACTTCTGATATTGCTCCATAAGGTAAGTACGGGGCAAGTCATTGAACTCTACAAATAATTGCTTTAAATCAGCAAGAAATTTTCTTGATTTTTCGTTTTTTTCCCCATTCCAACCATTTTCAAGCGCAATTTTTTTAATCGGATCTACGGAAGATATATTCATTGTTTTATAATGCCTTCCCACAATATTACAAATGGTATCTTTTCCTACCCCACCACTTCCATTAATAATAATCACCAATTGTTGCATTTTTGTTTCTCCTATATATTAAATCAATACGGTTCCCTGAAATCACTTTGAATTATAACAATATAGTCCAAATTGTACCATAATGTTTAACGTTTTTCTATAACGAAGTTGCCATTCACTCTGTTTTCTGTGTTGTATGTAAAATCATATCTGACTTTGACCTTTTTTCATTTCTGTAATACTATATATGAGACAGCACAGATACGTGAGGGGGAATTTTTATGTTATTTCTAATTGATTATGAAAATGTCAGCAATCCTGGCATGAAAGGCAGTGAATATTTAGATTCCGAAGATTATGTAATTTTATTTTACAGTGACGCAAAGAAGCATGTGGAACGCAGGGTACTTGATGCACTGACTTCCTCTGGCTGTACATATGAAATCTGTAAATTATGTAAAACCGGAAAAAATGCCCTGGACTTTTATATTGCCTCCAAACTTGGCGAGCTGATTGGAAGCGGATACGAAGGAATCCCTGTGATTGTCAGTAAAGACAGTGGTTTCCAGTCGGTACGGGATTATTGGGAAAAACGCTCACCTCACAAAAAAAGAATCATATTGTCCCAATGTATTGAAACTGGCATTGTAAGCGGAAACGAAAATAACGAACGCACCAAAGAAATCAGAAAACTGCGGGAAAACTTAAACCTGGAAAAACACTACTCTGCCTATGCAGAACAAATGCGGATTAAGAATGTGCTGCAGAAACTATTTGAAGGTACAGAATATGAAACAATGACAGAAGAAATCCAGGGTATCCTTGAAGGGAAAGAGAAAAGTTCAAGAGTTATCTATCTAAGCAGCCTTCATCTGTTTGGCAGGAAAAACGGCCTGGCAATTTATAAAAAAATCAAAGACTGTGAAGAGCTTACATCGTCCCATTCCTGTGTGTAATATCAAAAAACAAAAGCGAGCCATAATAACGACTCGCTTATACTGGTACTCCGAACATCTTCCAGAGACAATTTCACCCATTAAACACCTATTTCGACATATTTTTCACATAGATTGTTACTATTCATGGCTATTCTTAACATCATGCGAAAAACCATCCGGCTATGCCGTCTGGCGCTGCTCTTACGTGCAAGCACAACGAGTTTGACTCTAGCCGTGCATAGTAACTATAGTTCATTTTCTTTGAATCTCTCAAACGTTTCCCTAGTAAAGCGATGATACTGAAGTCCAAAATCATCTTCTTCAATGTAATAAACATAACCGTCAGGAATGCCATCTTGAAAATACACCGCCCATTCTTTTTCTTCCATCTTTTCAACAACAACATCGTTTGAAAATTCATAAAAAAGTTTTACAATGTCTTCTTTTTTGCCACCAGGCTTATGGATTTTCCGTACAAACGTAGCCATAAATGAACTAGCAGCCATATTTTCATGGACATACTTTACGCCTTTTGCCGGAACGTCTATACAATATCGTCCTTTTTCCTGTGTTTCAGCAATTGTGATATCGCCAAATATTTCTGCCTGTGTCTGACAGAACAAAGCTATTTTTTCGGCCAGGTTACGATATTCTGCCCCTAAAAGTTCTAATAGAGTACTCTCAGGATAATATAGATGTATCGTTTTTTCCTGATATCCAAGTTTTATTTCACATTCTTTTATAGAATCACAAATGTTTGTTTTTAAGTCCAATCGTATCCCTTCTTTCTGTTTTTCTGAAAATACGCATCAAAGTAACAATAGCAGCTACCGCAAGAACAAACTCAGCAACAAATTGTGCATAAGCAAGCCCATATAGCGGGAACAGCCAGTTTAAAATGCAAAGTGCAGGAATTTCTAAAATTATTTTCCGAAGAATAGCAAAGACAAGTGCTGTCCGTCCCATACCACACGCCTGGAATACGCCAACCGCAATAAAATCCATACAAAGAAATATCATGCCAAGACAAAAACCCTTCTGGAAACGGTTGCCATAAGCAACGATAGAAAGCGATTTAATAAAAAGCGCTACCAATGGCTCTGCTCCAATATAATATCCAACCGTTACGACTGCCATAAAGGAAAGAGAAATCTGCATGGAAAAAAAAATTGCCTTTTTCATGCGTGGGATATTTCCACTCGCATAGTTATAACTGACAAGCGGCATAATTCCCTGTGAAAAACCAAGCGCAATCTGCACAGGCACCATATTGATTTTTTGGACAATTCCCATTGCTGCCACAGCATCTGAACCAAAGGAAGCAGTGAAGTTATTCAGAATCGTCATTCCGGTAACATTTAAAAGATTCTGGATAGAGGCTGGTATTCCAACACTACATATTCCAACCAAAATAGTTTTATGAAACCGGAACATAGATGGGCGAACACAAACATACGTTTTTCCACGTTTGATAAATAATAATATAAAAAAATACAAACATGCTACACAATTTGATAAAAAAGTAGCAAATCCAGCACCTGCAGCACCCATATCAAGCCCCCATGGAAGAATAAAAACAGGGTCCAGTATAATATTTAAAAGGCATCCGCTCATTGTTCCAATGCTTGCATGAAGAGAAGCCCCCTCAGCTCGCACCAGATATGCCAGAACTACATTTAAGATTGCGGGAGCAGCCCCAAAGGAAACGGTCCATTTCAGATATTCACCTGTTGCCGAAACAGTGGTCTGGTCTGCCCCCAGCATCGTTAACATCGGCTGTTGAAAAACAGTATATATCAGAGAAAAAAGCAGTCCACAGATTGCCGCACAATAAAATCCAAATGCAGAACTTCGATAAACCGTCTCATAATCTTTTCTGCCCAATGCACGGCCCATCATACTGGAGCTTCCTATACCAAAAAGGTTATTGACAGCATTAAACGCAAGCAGTACTGGCGCAGCAAGCGTAACTGCAGAATTTTCCACTGCGCTATTCAGCATTCCAACAAAATAAGTATCCGCCAGATTATAAATCACCATAACAAGTGAACTGATAATTGTCGGAACAGAAAGCGTCATTACCGCTTTAGGAATGGGGGTATCTTCAAATACTTTAATATTCTGTGTGTTTTCCATAGCTTCAACTCCAATTTTTAGTGGCAGGCACCTGCTATTTACATTCTTTGACAGTATGGGATATTGTACCATAAAGAAAGAATAAAGTCTATTCACTATTGCTTACCGCCCCCAAAAAACAACCTGCAATGTGATAAATAACATCACATTGCAGGTTATACCGTTAATTATTATACATTTAAAACTTTAATCTGCAACCGGAATCCATAAATCCAAAGAAGTATTTTTTATCCGAATTCCTGCTACATCATTAAGATTAACAGGTGCTTCAAACAACATCATCTTTGTATATGAATAATACCCTAATTCAATCCATTAAATGCACTTATAATACTTTCCATGCCTTCAAAATCTGACAAGAATTATAAAAAAGCAAAAAAATTTTATAATGGCAAAAATATAAGAAACTATGAATGGTAATTCATAAAAAGAAGAAAGGGCCTATAGAATTTTATTCTATAGGCTCCTCCCAAAATAAATCATTTAGTGTTTTGTTTACCGCATGGCAGATAGCAATGCATAGGTTTATCGTGGGATTATAATCCCCTTTCTCAATTGCACTAATCGTTTGTCTGGAAACGCCAACTTCATTAGCAAGCTCCTGCTGGGACATATCCAGCGCTGCTCTTGCTGACTTTAATCGTAAATTCTTCATTTCTTTTATTTTTCCTCTTTCTCTTTACAAATATGTTTTACTACCATGACAAAGAAAAGCATAAGAACTAAAACGCCAACAAAAATATTGAGACAATTAACTGTCAACATACCATCTTCAATTAATACGCCCTGACAAAATCCCCGATATCCAACACCAAAATTTAAAAGAGCAATCAATACAAAGACAATTACAACACGTTTGGGATTTTCATTCAATGAAAAATAACTTTCATTCCAGATGCAATATGCGCCATAAATGAAAACACCAAAAAGAATTCCAGCCAACATAAGTGCCGCATGTTCAATATATTGCCTTTTTTCTACGGAAATCAGAAAAGCAGCAGCCACATTGTAAAACATAAGCGAAAAAAAACCATATTTAAATCCAGTTCCACGTACAAGCTGTTGTCGTTCATCATACCTGGATTTTAGGGAGTTGTCCGTTTTTGTATATTTTTTCATAACGAAAAGGAACAAAACTCCAATGATTGCAACAACTAAAGCTCCTAAAGCAAATCCTAAATAATATTCCATAATGTCCTCCATTCTGCCGCCTTTGCCTGGCGGCATAAATAATATGTGAAAAAGTAATTTTTATAATTAACAATATATATTATACACGATAAAATGTCAAATATATTTTACATAACATAAAAGATATTTTCATAACAAGAAAAGAAATAAAATCTATGTTATACTAAATCTGTTTGAAAATTACTTTTTGCAAAGTGGAGAGTGCAGATTACAGGAAACTAACAGTTCCTAAAGGAGCAAAAATTATGATGGTTAAAAAAAAGATATTAATCATAGATGACGATGAGGATTTATCTCTTATTATTTCAGATATGTTAGAAAGCTATGGCTATGCAGCCAAGTGCGTACCAGACAGTGAGACCGCATTTCGGCTCCTTTCCGAAAATATATATCACCTTATATTACTGGATATTAACCTGCCGGATATGACCGGATTTGAGCTATGTCAGGAATTGCGGCGTGTGTCAACCGTTCCGATAATTTTTGCAAGTGCAAGGACAAGTGAGACAGACCGCATTACAGGATTCGATATTGGCGGTGATGATTATCTTCCAAAACCCTATTCTATGAAGGAACTGCTTTCACGGATAAATGCATTGATTCGCCGCACTTATGGTTTTGAAAGGCAGGAAAAGGAGGTATCCTTTGGAAACGTAATGGTTAACATTACTGCCCGCTCTGTTTCAAAAGGTGGTGAGGAAGTTTCACTTTCATTGCGTGAGTTTGATTTGCTGGCGTATCTTTGTGAACATAAAAATACGGCCATCCCGAAAGACAGGCTATTGTCTGAGGTGTGGGGAGCATTTTCCATGGTGGAAACATCAACGCTGACAGTACATGTCCGTTGGCTGCGTGAGAAACTGGAGGACAATCCCGCTAAGCCACAGTATATTAAAACAGTTTGGGGAGTGGGCTATATTCTGGAGGTGGCAAGTGAAGAGTAGGTTAATTGGTATAACGTTGTCTTTTGCGGCGGTTATCATTATTATAACTGTCTGTTTTTCTGTTTCAAATCAAAGTAGCAATCCACAGGATATCCAGGCAGAACAGATTATAGCAGCAAATGAAATTGAACAGCTTACACAAATGGGAAGGGTAGAGGAATCCGCAAAAAAAGCGGCTCAATTGCAACAGGCCATTCGTAAAGAAGTAAAAAAAGACAGCAGAAATGAGCAGGTTATTTTTCTATGTATAATTAGCCTTATTTTTCTATGTTCTGTTTTTCTTTATATTTATTTTGCGATTCTGCGTCCATTTGACAAAATGAAGATATTTGCGGAAAAGATAGCACAAGGAAATTTCGAAATCCCTCTTAACTATGAGCGTTCTAATTACTTTGGTGAATTTACATGGGCATTTGACAGTATGCGCAGGGAAATTACAAAAGCACGTTCCTGTGAGCGTGAGGCAGTGGCAAACAATAAGACGATTATTGCTACGCTTTCCCATGATATTAAAACGCCAATTTCTTCTATCAGGGCATATGCGGAAGGATTGGAGGCAAATCTTGACGGAACCCATGAAAAAAGAATGAAATATCTCTCTGTCATTATGAGGAAATGTGATGAGGTTTCCAGACTGACAAATGATTTATTTTTACATTCTCTTTCTGACTTGGACAAATTAAAAATCAGCATGGAAAAATTGGAATTAACTGCATTAATAGAAAATACAGTAAAGGAAATTGCGGCAGAACAGGACGATATTCATTTTCAAACTCCAAACTTTACAGTTTGGGTTGACGCAGACTGTAACAGACTGATACAAGCTACGGAAAATTTAATTAATAATGCCAGAAAATATGCCAAATCAGATATTGATATTTCAATGGCTTGTTTGGATGACATTGCAGAAATCCGTTTCCGGGATTATGGAAACGGGATTCCTGACGAAGATATGCCTTTTATCTTTGATAAGTTTTATCGTGGAAAAAATTGCGGCAGGGAACAGGGTTCTGGCCTGGGATTATATATTGTAAAATATGTGGTAGAAAAGATGGGTGGAAAAGTATTGCTACATAATTACAGAGATGGTCTGGAAGCAGTTATTCAATTACCAATAAAAACATCCAAAAACATCTCTGTATAATATACCACTTCTAATCCCATCCATATTTCTCTTCCTACAGCACATCAGTTGATCTACTCTTGATAACTCCACTTAATCTGATAATTTGTTTTTGAAATATCTCCCAATTGAGTAATATAATTTTCTATCAGATCTTTTGCCCTGTCTTGCGCACGTACTAACATGGCATCATCCTCAGCAAATTTCTTTTTGATGTCTTCCTGTGCCGCTTTCACTGCCTCTGTCTGGTTATCCGGAGTAATTGGATTTTTATTAAATCCATCATCTTCTGAAATATAACTGTCCTCTGAAAAAGAATAGTCAGACAGCCCAAGCAGTTCTGCCTTTGGCACCGTTATTACTATCTGTTTGCCCTCCATTTTCATGCTTACTTTAGAAATATTAATTCCAAGCTTCGCAACACCGCTGTATTCAATCCAAAATTCCCGTTCCTTTTCACCCCAATGGGACAATCCCGTTCCTTTTTCTTTTGTTGATATTGCCACATTATGATAATAACACTCCAACGTTGCAAGTTCACAGATAGATCTGATCTGTGAAAGATCCGGGGACTGTGCCTGTTCAGGTTCTGCCGATGCTTCTGCTGAATGTTGCGTTTCCTCTGCAACAGATGTTTTATCTTCTTTTTGATTGGAACATGCACATATAAAAACAACGAGCATACATAATATGCCAGATAACATTATTCTTTTCTTCATTTGTGTACCTCCCGGAAATTTACAATCACTGAACAATCACCGTATATTCACTGTCAACCTGCTCTACCCACGGCACTACCAGTGCTTTTACAATGGCAATGGCGTTTTTTTCTGCCAGTTCCAAAAGGCTTTCCTCCTCACCGACTCTTTCTTTCAAATCTTTTTCACATAATTTAAACGCTTCCTGATGTACATTTTCTGTCTCACTTTTCTTATCCTTGAAAATATATTTTAATGTGCCTGGATCAACGGTTTCTTCCTGAAAGACAATCTCAGGAATTGTAATGGTAATCACTTTTTTCTTTTCGTCAACATCATTCACAAGCTTGCTAAAATCAATTCCCGCTTTTACTGTTCCCTCATAGGCAACATAATATTTAACGCTTTTTCCATCCCCACTATACGCCTTTGCAATTGCATTATAAATATAGTCTGCTGTTGACAATTCATTGATTTCAAAGACCTTGTCCAATGACGTTTTGCTGATTGTCGTCACTTTCCCCTCTTCTCCTTCAATCAAATTTCCAGCAGAATTCAGGATTCTATCTGAAATGCTGCTTTGGCTTAGGACACTTTTTATCAGTATTAGCGCTATAACCAAAAACAATAAAACAAAAAACCATTTCCTGTATCTCAACATTTTTATCATAATTTTATCATTGTCGTTAGACCCCATTGTTCCTCCCTGTTTGTGCCAAATAATATAAAATTTTTCTTTTGCAACCGTCTACAAGGTCATTATATAACGTAACCATCTTTCCCGCAATCAAAATTTATGTATAAGAGAATAAACAGAGCGCCAATCGTTACTATTCACAGCTATTCTAAACATCACGCAAAAAACCAGCCGTGAATAGTAACCACCAGCCAGGTGGTTTACTGGCGCCCTGTCAACAAATACGCTCTAGCCTAAAGGCTGATCCATTTTCCCAATCTGGTTAATCAAAATTTCCATATCCTTTTTGGACTCTGCCTGCCTTGCCTGTTCTAACACCTTTTGCTGCTCCTCATCATTCATACCAGAGTAATTTTTCATGGCATTTTCATGCATTGCCAGTCCCAGTCCAAATCCAATTGGAATCCCCTCTGAAAGCATACGATACCCCCTCATTGATCTTCCTGCAGCATTGTATATCTTACCAAACAACCCCTGTAAGCTTACAATACTGTTCAAACTTTAGTATGCTCTCTCATCTTCTTCTTTATGCCTGCACATTTTTTCCTATTTCTCCAATTGCACTGTCCAAAAAATCTCATTGTAGTAATTGTGGGAATTTACGGTACCATTTTTACTACTCTTGTTGCGATTTTATCCTGAAAATACTTATCATGCTCCACCACAAGCATTGTCGGCTGGTAACGCAAAATCAGATTTTCAATCTGCATTCTGGAAAAAATATCAATATAATTTAATGGTTCATCCCAGATATACAGATGTGCCCGCTTTAATAGACTTGCCGCAATCAGAACCTTCTTTTTCTGTCCCTCGGAATAATCTGCCATATCCTTTTCAAATTGAACACGCTCCAAATCCAGTTGGCGAAGAATCGCTTTTAAAAGACTCTCATCTAACTCCCGTTCTTTACAAAATTCACTAAGATTCCCCTTTAAAAATGAAGTGTCCTGATTAATATAAGAAATGACCATACCGCTGGCTATTGTTATTTCTCCTGTTTCAACCACGGTATCTGGCAGACTTTCTAAATCCATTCTGCTATCCGCATCTTTTTGCAGTCCACCGCTATGGGACAAAATCGCCTTAATCAGACTGGACTTCCCACAGCCATTTTCCCCCTGTAAAAATACCCGTTCTCCCTGATTTAATTCAAAATTAAATTCTTGCAACACTATTTTTCTGTTGAAAGCGGTTCTATCCTTCACCTGCTTCTCTGGCACCGAATAAGATAATCCATAATTTCTTGCAAGAATCCATCTTTCCTTGTGATGTTTTAACGGCATGATTTTTAAGTCGACAGGATGTTCAATATCCCAAAGCAGCCCCTCTTTTTGAGCGATCTCACGCTGCATCCGCTCTCCCATCTGCTTTACACGGCTCTGCATTTTCTTCGTTTTAGCGCCAATATAAGCCCGGGCGGCATTCCGGTCATGCTCCTTTACTGGATCAAAGCCAATTTTTGTCCTTTCATTCCTATCTGCCCAATTTGCCGCTCTGTCAGCCGCTTTTTTCAGTTTTGTAATTTCTTTATTGTGTTTTTCATTTTCACTTTGATGAAAAGCATCTGTCCGCTCTTTATTCAGCCACCAAGACGAAAAATTTCCATTCTGTATTTCAATGGTATGGCGGTTTAGTACAAGAACATGGTCAATACAGGCATCCAAAAGGTTACGGTCATGGGATATCAGAATAAAGCTTCTCTTCTGACACAGATACTCCTTCACAATTTCTCTCGACATCTGATCCAGATGGTTTGTCGGCTCATCAATCAGCAAAAAATCATTTTCACCAGAAAATAAAACCGCCAGCATTGCCTTTGTCTGTTCTCCATGGCTCAGCGTCCCAAAAGGACGATATAACACCTCTGCTTCCAGTCCAAGCTTTTCCAGTTCACAAATAATGCGCCAAAATTCGCCCCCTGCTTTCCACTCCTCCAGAAAATCCGCACAGCACATCTCTTTCTGCCTGTCAGTAACCGGATATGGAAAATAGTCAAATACCACCGAAGCCGTAATTGCTCCCTGATACTCATATTTTCCTAAAAGCAGGTTCAGAAAAGTAGTCTTTCCCTTCCCGTTTCTTCCAATTAAACCAAGCTTCCAATCAGAATCAATATGAAAAGAAACATTTTCAAAAATATTCTGATAACTTCCCTCATAACAAAATGTTACATTTGAGACATTAATCTTTGACATAAAACACACTCCTTCCAAAAAGTATCTGCTGCCAAAAATTCTGCCTCTGCATCAACCGCCCTTTATATTTGAATTATCAGCTCTACATCAAGAATAGCGCAAAGCATAGAGTGCAGATTATAAAAAACGGAAAGTTCCTAGAATGAATTTTCAAACACGCTCTAGCTCGCTACAAACACGAAAACAACAAAAAAAGAGGGGATATGCAGATATCATCCACTTTTGGCAACATGATAACAATACAACAGAAATGGCTTTACCTTCGCTACCATTTCATTCCTTTTCATGTTTCAAAAGAAGATTATCTCCGCATATTTCCATCCCTCTTTTCATTAGGAACTGTGATAACTAATTTAAACAACTCATTCTCTATTTACAGTTCCTTAGATTTGTATCAGTATAAAATTTTTCTTCGATTCTGTCAAGTCCCGTATTTAAGTTACTGCCAGTATTCTGTTACTTTTTCCTCTGATTCCTCTAAAGAAAAGTTATAATGATCCGCAACACGTTGGATTGTTTCCTGCAAAGAAAAGCCAACTTCTTGATACGTTTTAACAGCACCTTTAATTTCACCTGCAAGCTCACCCTCAAGTCTGCTATCCATTCTCATTTCTTCTATTGCTACACACATATCTACCTCCTCCTTTCCTTCTGGATATTTTAATTTCGAATTAGTTGTAACATTGATTACCTCTGCCGCCTGCCGGTCTAAGTTTCGAAAATTTGAATCTGCCTGCGTCACTTCCTGTAGTTTAGTTTTGTCCTTTGAATATTTTATATACAGCATGACTTCTTTCAGACTTGTTTGAAACTCCTCTATCTCTTTCTCTGTCATCTGCCCTGGATCAATCAGATTGGCTTTATAATCAGTAACATACTGCATAACGGCTTCATCTGTTGTAGAATACATCTCTTTTAATGATAGAGGACCACTCCATCTTTCCGGTCCAAAATGTATGGTTAGTGTCACAACTGGGAGCAGCTTATCTGTCTTATAAAAGCCACTTAGATATTCTTCCGAAGATGGCTCGTATTCCCTGTCTTCTTTATTTTTCTCTTTCCGCTTATGGGACTGTGCCGCTTCTGTTACCTGATGTGCCAGCTGCATGGCATCATAAACCATGTTCTTTACTGGCATAGCGTAATGTATGGCATTTTGCAGTTCGCTTCCCAAAATACAGTATGCTACATTTCCATCTGTTTTGGCCAGCTTTAATACATCTCTGTATTTCTGCTCCGGAACAGCCACACCTCCCTCACCATAAGGCAGAACGATCTCTGTTGTATCTAGTTCTGTCAATTTCTCTGGATTTATCACCTGTCTGCCATGATAAAGAAATTTATTGAAAGCATCCGCAAATATTGCCGGATCTTTCATATATTCTTTTGTAATGGTATCAATCTTTCCCAAAATATGTCATTCTCCTTATGTATTCTATGTATCTGGTAATCAGGAATCTTTATTATTCCAACTTTTTTCAAACACACTATAACCTTTGATGATAGTTATCTAACAAATTACTAAAAACCTGATACCTCATAATAATGTAATCATATAAATCATTTTACTATTTAATACGCAATTATTCAAGTATCTTTTACTCCCAAAAGAACGATTTTCAATATTAAAAGTTACTATTCACGGCTGGTTTTTCGCATGATGTTTAGAACAGCCATGAATAGTAACTATTAAAATTCTGTCACATCTGCTTTACCCATAAGCCTTCCTTTGGACATTATCAGCGGAAGCGCGATAAGGACATCACATATGAGAAATCCTATAAATCCTATCTTGGATGAATATAATAAATACAATCCTTTTTGTTTATATAGCAATTCATTTATAAGATAGGTAAACAGGAAAGTAGCTGCAAATCCCATAAGACACGCAATAACATTCATAGATAACACTTCTGCTGCCACCTTTGCTTTTACTTCTTTTCCACTCCTTCCAAGAGCTCTATAAACGCCAAATTCATAAGTTCTTTTCAGATACTGGCCAGTAACAACAGAATTAATCGTAACCGCCAGAACAACCGCAATAAGAATATCAATAACATAGAAAAGGACATAAAATACATAGAACTGCGGCAAAACTTCATCCCTTTCCGGCGCCGAAACCTGAACCTTTCTGTCCCCTGCCAGATTTTTTACATAATCATATAATTCTTCCCCTTCCATGGTATCACTGTATACATAAAGACGTCCCAGATTTTCATCGTCTTCATAAATATAAAATGTGCAAAAGCCTCCATCATCTATCATTGCATCTACTGTATACTCTCCATCAAGATTTTTATCAAAACTGTGGTCAACCTTATCCCCCAGTTTAATTCCCCTGTCTTTTGCAAAATCCTGACTTATAATCATACTTCTATGCTTACACTTTGAAAAATCTCCCTCTATGCCAAGATGGTCAAATACCTCCTGCATATCCTGGACAGAATTGAATACATAAGACCATCCGCCCACATTAAGGTTAATCACTGTCCTATGCTGCATACTCAAAAATCCATAGGCAGATGACATAACGAACTCAAGTTTATCATCCTTCTCTACAGCCTTTGTAAAATCTGCAAAATCCTTAAACTCTTCATCCGTACTTTGCAAACTTACCACTACCAGTTTATCTGAATACTCAAATTCCTTTTCAAAGGGATATAACACCGAGTGGATGTAATTGCCTGCAAGGAACATAAGGGTTGCCAAAAACATCATAAAAATACAAAGCACTGACCTCCCCCTATTTTCTTTCATATAATAAAATGCCGAAAATGGCTTTATGTTCTTCATCTTTCTTCCTTTCTCCAGAGCATGTTTGAAAACACTATTTTACATTACTTAATTTTCCATCCCACATTTCTACAGTAATATCCACATCAGTAAGAATAGACCTGTCATGGGTTACTACAATAACCAACCTGTCCTCCGAATATTTTTTCAAAATCCTCATTACATTAAATGCATTTTCATGATCCAGTGATGCTGTCGGCTCATCCGCAAAGATAACCTTTGGATTATTTATCATTGCTCTGGCAATGGCAACTCTCTGACACTGGCCTCCCGAAAGCTTTGAAGGACGCTTATTAAATTCTTTTTCCTTGAGCCCTAAAGCCAAAAGGTATTCTGCCGCCTTATCCTTTAATTCTTTATCATTATCTGTCCCTGCGACAATCACATTATCCATGGCAGTCATATAGGGAACCAGATAATGCTTCTGAAATACAAAGCCAAATTCATTTCTTCTTAGAGTCTCCCTTTGCCTGTTGGAAAGTGCCGTAATTTCCTGACCATTATAGGTAATATTTCCTTCTGTAGGCGTCTTAAGAGTCGACATACAATACATAAGCGTACTCTTTCCACTGCCTGACGGACCTATAATCCCCACCAGCCCTGTATTTGGCAGCGTCAAGTCAAACCCATTTAAAGCATACATTTTCTCATCAGAATTCATATCATATATCATACTTACGTTTTTTATTTCAAACATATCGTGCTCCTATTCTTCTATCCTGTCTATTGTTTTAATATTGTTGATGGTTACTGATATTGGTATCTGTAAAAGCCCTACAATTGCAACAAATGCTGCCAATATCCGAATCAGATGCTCTAGATCAAAATATTTATAAATAAGCCCCATAGGTTCCAACATAAAATTAGCAAAAGTAATCATTATTACGACTGTCACTACCGAACCGAGAATTATGCTTATTCCAAAAATAAGAAGCATTTCCCTCATTATCATTCCATAGGCCTCTTTCCTTCCAAAGCCTATGGATGTATATAGACAATACTCATTTACCCTGCTTCGCATAAATGATACATAAGCCACAAGAATGGATGTTGCCAGAAATATTATTACTACAATAAGAATTGCAAGCAAAGCCGTATCAATCTGCTCTATCACATCTTCCGCATACTTCCTACCCCATTCCACAGAATCATAGATCGTATCATATTCTGTCGGAACAATCCCTATATCCTTTAACACCTTTGCCATGTCTGCATTTGCTTCATCACATAAAACAACGATGTACCAGCCAGAGTTTGTATATCCCCTGGGAGTTCCAACACAAGTCATATAATCCGATGCAAGCACACCAACCACCCTGAAAGTGTGACCATAAGACGATTCATTGAAATACCCGCCTACCTTCATTTTCTTATTCTTCAAAACTTTTTCATCCACAAGTATCTCTCCATCCCCTTCGGGCATTCTTCCTTCTATCAGTTCTGCTCCCATGTGATTTACAAATTCCGGAATCTGTTCCTTTGAAAGCAGCGGAAAATCATATCCAATACCGCCAATTATCCCTTGATAATTAGCATATAATGCTTGAGTAAACACTGCATCACGAATTCCTTTATGCTTCTTTATATTGGCAATCATCTTATCTCTTGCCTTTTCTATTGCCAGGTTGTATTCGTCATCCAAATTATAATCTTCTTTTTTCACTCCCATGGTATCAGGTGTAATCTCTAAATACGCCACCCTTTTCGGTTGTTCCAGAAAGAGCACCTTGAAACTCTCCTTCGTAGTCAAAAACAGAAAATGAATAATATACATCGTCATAAAGGTCAGCGATAATGCGACTATCATAACCCAGACCTGCTTTTTATTATTTCTGACAAATTTTAGTGCCGATAGTTTACCTTTCATCTTGTTCTCCTTGTAATATGTATTATGAAGTTACTATTCATGGCTGGTTATTCAGAGGTGCTTCGGCCTGTGACGCTTGTTTAGCCTAGGCCGAAGCAGAGCGGAGACCAGATGTTTCTTCGCATGATGTATAGAACAGCCGCAAATAGTAACATTCCGAAAGCACAAAGCTGCTAGAGCGTGTTTGAAAATTGCTTTTTGCAAGATGTGCTTCTCACTTTGTGGAAGATTTGGCTCAAATTTAGGAGGTGTAGCGGGCTACATTGACTAAATTTGAGCTAAATATAGCGCAAAGTGGGGAGTGCAGATTGTGAGAATGAATTTTCAAACACGCTCTAGCTTTCATTTATATATATTATAACTTTTTTCACCACCAAAAAAGTGACTGCGGTCATATTATTCATATGACCACAGCCACAAAAATAAAAAATATATTATTTTTTGAGTTCCACTATAAGCTTCACTCTGTCATGTATACCTGTCTTATCATATATATTAGATATATAATTCTTTACTGTCCCCTCAGAAATATACAACCGATCTGCAATCTGCCTGTTTGTAAGCCCCTCCGCCATAAGAGAACATATCTCCTTCTCTCTTTTTGTCATACCACCGGAAAAATCACAGAAATTATTATGGGTGCTATCATTTAAATCAGCACCCAAATTATGATTCATAAGAGATGTAATGCGTCCCATCACCTTCTGGTCTAATACGGTAATCCCACCCATAAGCTGATTGATCGCTCCTAAGATTACAGTCTTGCCACTGTCTTTCAGAAGATATCCATCTGCTCCGCCTACTATCGCTTCCGTAATATTCTTGTCATCATAAAATGTGGTTAATACTAAAATTTTAATCTTTGGATAATTTACTTTGATTTCTCTTATTAGCTCTATACCACCCATCCCCTTCATATTCAAATCCACAAGGGCTATGTCGCAGTCTTCGTTCCTGTCATCAAGTATCTTTATGGCAGCATTTCCATCATTCGCTTTCCCTATCACTTCTATATTATTTATGGACAATATAATTTCCAGACTATCCAAAAGAAGATTCTCATCATCTACCAATAATACCTTATACATATAAATCCCCCACGCCGCCTTTGGCGGCCCATTATCCTTCATGCATAATCGACAACTCTACCATTCCCCTAAATCCATTATCATTGACAAATGCTGTTTTTCCACCACATTTTTCTACATAAGAAATAATCTTTTTAATGCCAAATCCATTTTCAATCCTGCTCTTGCCATTTGACAAATCGAAATCACTATTTCCATTGTCCAATACTTCTAGTCTTACATGGGCTATATCTCCTAAAAGAATCACTACGAATTCATCGGCATTGCCATGCTTCACGCCATTTGTCAACATTTCCTGTAATGCCCCTGTAAGAAATACTGCATGGTCATGTGGTATTCTTATATCCTCCACAAGCTGTCCAAAGTTTTGATTCACACAAATATTTGTATCCATTACAAATTCATTTATAATATTTTCCATTTCACATTTCAAATCACCAGCTAATATCTCTACATCATCCTCATCTAAAACACGGACAGCCCTTCTTATCGATTCCAGACTTCCATGAATACGCTCCCTGGCATCATTCATCCTCTTTCTGGCTTCTTCCGGTCTCACATCATAGAGTTCATCTGCTGCCTCCAATGTCATTATTGCAGCCGTTATAGAATGTCCCACACTATTATGAATATTTCTGCTGATATTTTCTCTCTCCACCAGCCTTGCATTTTTCTCTGCCATAAACCCTTGCATCACAAGCTGTTCATTTAATCTCTTCTCATGCATTTCACTAATATTAGAAGCTGTAAGTTTTTCATTTTCCTGCACTTTTCTTTTTTCTATACATTCCATCAGATAATATAACAGCATCAGAATCAAAAAAGCGGTTACCAAAAGTAAGTTTTTCACTATCCACATTGCAAGAGACATATCTTTATATAGAATCCATGCTGCTGTCAAAAACAAGCCCACGCCCAAGATTACCCGAACATATTCCCTGACCATTTTAAGAAGATAGAAAACGATAAACCCTGCAAATCCACCAGATAACACAGCAAAAATTGTCACCAGAATAAAATCTAAAACAAATAAGGCTTTACTCCTATCTTCCATAAAAGTTTCATAAGTTTTAAGTACCATAAGCAAACCTGCCGCCACTATAAAAAGCCCCAAAAATCTGCTGGTAAACACACTTACAATTGTAAGCATTATAATGATTATATCATCCAAAATCGCATATGTCATATTATTCCTTATCCATTCAAAACTTTTTTCATCTCTAAATTTATACTATTGTATCAAATTTTTCTATCGTTTTCATTTACTTTCTATGATTTCTGAAATTATTCACAAATAGTAACATTTTGTCAGAATTCAACCTTTTCTCCCACATAAGGTGTTGACATAATTTTCAGTCACACTTTTAGCTTTTACTCAATATATTTATCGAAAAACTGATATAAAACAATACATAGCCCCATAGGCAAACCAAATAATACGCCACCAATCAATATACCTATAATTAACTGTGATATAGAAAAACAATCTGACAAAAAATAATTTTTTAACCCTAGAATAGAATTAACAAGAAAAAATATTCCGCTTATCAAACCCGGAGATACTTTTCTGTCTTTGATTGTACAGAAAAAATGATCTCCAAAATTTATAATTCCCCATATAAGTATCGCCACTCCAAAGCATACAAGCTGATTGTTAAATACATATAAAAATACGGATATAAGAAGCATTGGATAGTAGATAAACAAATTGTTTGCCATCCAATGTCCATGTGTCATATGATAGGGCAGCCACTTGTGCTCATACATCCATTTGGGAAAATCTCCCATAGCCTCCTCAAATAAGTGGAATGGTAAATAAATCACCAAATTTAAATAAATAAAATTCATCATGCTCATTTTTCTTCCCTTACTTTCTCTAATTCTTTTTCAAAGTTTTGTTCCCATTTTTCCAGCGTTTCCAAAAGCAACAATTGCTGTTCTAATATAGTCCGCCCAAATAGAGGAATATCCTTATGCCTTGGCAGCTGTTCCATAATCTGCATTTTAGTGTTTTGAATACTGTTTTTAATATTTGCCATACATTCATCAGCAAAACTTTCGTCAAGCAATGCCATATTCACAATAACAGCATTAAAATCCAAAAAAACTCTGGTTTCAGCTAATGAATATGTAGTCATCAATTCTTTAAAGACTTCTTTTCCCTCTGGTGTTATCGTATACAATGTTTTTTCGGGCATATTGCCATTTTTAACCGTTTCACTGACAACATATCCCTTTGCTTCATATTGAACCACTTTTTTGTAAACCGTAAATGAACCAATTTTAACCCACCTTGACAGATTTCTGGCTTCAATTTGCTTTTGTAAGTCATAAGCACTTTTAGGGCTTTGATATAATGATCCTAAAATAATTAAATCAATTGTAGACATCATTCACCTCCATAGTTGTATAATACATTACTGTATTATACAGTAGTGATGTAAATTTGTCAAGTTTCTAAAAACAGCCGTGAATAGTAACATAACAAAAAAACAGGAAGACTTCATGCTTCCTGTTAATTAGATACCACTATTGCAAATTCCTTTTTCCCAATATCTACTTTGCTTCTGAATAATAATCAATAATACGTTTCACTGACGGAAAATAGGAACGGCCAAACATATTCAAATGATTCAGCAAATGATAAAGATTATATAGATCACGCCGCTTTGCATATCCGGGCTGTATTTCGGCAGCCTCTTTATAAGCATCATAAAAAGCTGGAGGAAAGCCGCCAAAAAGCTCTGTCATGGCAAGATCCGCTTCCGCATGTCCCACATAAACTGCTGGATCAATCAGCCATGCTTTGCCATCATTTCCAGTAATCACATTTCCTGACCATAAATCACCATGCAGCAGCGATGGTTGCTCCGGTTCTACAAGAACCGTATCCAGCCGCTCCAACAACTTATCTGCTCTTTTTAGCTCTGTAGTATCAAAATAACCCGATGCACTTTCAAGCTGCGGTTTCAGACGGCAGTCACGAAAAAAGTGAATCCAACTGTTATGTACTATATTGCACTGGCAACGCATACCAATATAGTTATCATCTGTAAAGCCATAGGTTCCACCAGCCACAAAACCTGACGTTTCTGCCCGGTGCATAGCGGCAAGCTGATGCGCAAAAGTTTCCCAATAATCTGAAATACGTTCTCCTTTTCTGATAAATTCCAACAGCAAAAAAGAACCACCTGTTTTATTTCTGTCTGTTCCACTGCAAAGAATGCGTGGTGTGCGAACTGCTCCAGCAGCCTCAATAGCCTGCAATCCTTTTACTTCTGCTGCAAAAAAAGATTCCTTCACTCCCGTATTTGATTTCATAAAAAGATTGGTGCCATCCGTCAGCGTCAATCCATATGCTTCGTTAATATCGCCTCCGAATATCCTCTCCATTCGTGCAATTTTAACATTGCTTCCAAAAAACGAAACGATTGCATCTTCCAGAGAATCAAAATGCTGCTTTAATCCCACCAAAAATACCACACCTCCGATTTTTCAAGACATACGGCAACCTCAGACAATGTATTTGTACTTGTAGACTGAAATACACGGTCTGGGCAAAACGCATAATGTTCTTTTGCAGCCTCAAGGCTGTCTGCCCCATTTAATTTATTTGGTGCATAAAATTCCATTACATCATGGGTAAAAACAGCAGGTATTGCACCATATTTCTCAAACCAGTATTTGCAGACAGCTATCATATCTTCTGGCGGCGGGCAATCGTTCCAGCCTCCCAGCGGAACCCATGCAATTAATTCCCATGAATGTTTTACCGGAATTTTT
>CANSYK010000028.1 GCA_947651225.1 uncultured bacterium
ATAAAACAAAGGGCCGTTTTCGCTGGGAATGCCAGCGAAAACGGCCGCACATTTTTAAGTTTTTGTCAAGCAATTTTTGAAAAAAAGTCAAGAAATTTTTTAGAGAACAAGGACTTGTGAAGAGAGAAAATGTTACAAAATGAAAGTAAAAAATAGAGGTGAAAACGTGATTTGGAAAATCACTGAAGCCTTATAAAATAAAGGCTTTGAGTTTCCGAGAACACACTGAACAATATGGAGGTGGCAAACGTTGAAGACATGTGCTACATGTCAACCTACAGCGGCTCACAGGTCTGTACAGCCCTGAATGCAGTTTTTGGCCTTGGCCTGGACAAAAAATACTACCAGCCAAAGGAACTCAACAAAATAATAAAAAAAATTTCAAGGTAGGCTTTCCATACAACATCCATAATGACTTCAAAAGAGGCGCAACCCCTGTAAAATCAAGGAGAAGCGCCTCTTTACAATTTTTTAAGTGTCAAAAACGGGGAATAGTGACTTTTGCAACCAGTAACCCTTTGTTCGAAATTTGGAGAAAATTTGGAAAATTTTGTCTTTACCAATAGCTTTCTTTTTGTTATGATGATATCAGTGAAAAAATATAAAAGGGGGATATTGTATGGCACAAAATCCAATTGTAACGATGGAAACTACAGCAGGTGTGATTAAAGCAGAGCTTTATCCAGAAATTGCTCCAAATACGGTGAATAATTTTATTTCATTAATTCAGAAGGGATTTTATGATGGATTGACCTTTCACAGGGTAATTGAAAATTTTATGATTCAGGGTGGAGATCCAGACGGAAATGGAACTGGAGGACCAGGTTATTCCATCAAGGGTGAGTTTTCACAGAATGGTTTTGAAAACAATCTGGATCATACGAGAGGCGTTCTTTCCATGGCACGTTCTCAAATGCCTGATTCTGCAGGCTCTCAATTCTTTATCATGCATAAGGACGCTCCGCATCTGAATGGGGCATATGCTGCATTTGGCAAAGTAACAGAGGGCATAGAAACGGTTGACCAGATTGCGTCAACAAATATTGATTACAGAGATGCGCCGTTAGAGCCACAGGTAATGACAAAAGTAACAGTAGAAACTTTTGATGGGGAATATAAAGAACCGGAAAAGTGCTAAGGAACGGTTAAAGTGTGATGGAAACGCCTTTTATAAAAGGCGTTTCACAATTCTATCACATTTTAAACATATTCTTTTCAAAAAGCAATCACAAGTCCTTCATAAAAGCTGCGTAGAATGGTTATTGTAACAAGGAGAAAAACAACAGTGAATGAGAGGAGAGATTGTTATGACAAAGAGAGAGTTTATTCGTATAACCACATATGCAGCAGTTTTTGGTCTGGTAGGAGGTATGACATTTGAAGGAGTAAATCATATATACAATGAGACAGTTGTACAGGAAGAGCAGGAAAAGGAAGAAGATTCAGCACCAAAGGCAACTGTATTGTCTACAACAGGTACCAATACAGATTCATCCAGCGGCGTGTCAGAAATTGCAGAAAATGTACTTTCATCTATTGTGGCAATTGATGTGATAACATCAGAAAGGACAAATGATATGTTTGGAAGGACACATGAGCAGGAATCACAAGGAAGCGGTTCCGGCATTATTGTAGGACAGGATGCCAATAACCTTTATATTGCTACAAATAACCATGTAGTAGAGAATGCAAAAACGGTATCAGTCAAATTCAATGATGAAAGTGTTGCTTCTGCGACTGTAAAAGGAACGGATTCTGCTTCTGATTTAGCAGTTGTCAGCGTTACAACAGATGATTTAGAGAAAGAGAGCCTGGCAAGGCTTAAGGTAGCGACAATCGGTGACTCTGATAAGGTGAAAGTCGGCAATCAGGCAATTGCGATTGGTAATGCGTTGGGGTATGGTACTTCTGTTACAGTTGGCTATATTAGTGCAAAGGACAGAGAAGTTGCGGCAGAAGATGTGACAATGAAACTGATACAGACGGATGCGGCAATTAATCCAGGAAACAGTGGTGGCGCATTGGTAGATAGCTCTGGTGCTGTCATCGGGATTAATTCTGCCAAATATGCCGATGAACAGGTAGAAGGCATGGGCTTTGCCATTCCGATTTCTACAGCAGTGCCGATAATCAATGATATTATTCAGTCAGAAGTGGTTTCTGAGGAAGAGCAGGGGTACCTTGGAATCCGTGGAAATGACGTTGACAGTGAATATTCAGAATACTATAATGTTCCTTTGGGGTTCTATGTTGGTGAGGTTTCTGAAAATTCTCCGGCAGAGGAAGCTGGTATGCTGACAGGGGATATTATTGTAAAATTTGATGGAAGAGATATTACTTCCTCAGAAGGTTTGTATGAAAAACTAAAGACAAAAAAAGCAGGAGAAAAGGTGGAAATTGTTGTAGAACGTTCCAATAATGGAGAGTACAAGGAAAAGACATTGACGGTAACATTGGGAAATAAGCCACAGGAAAATGAGTAGTTTTGGAAAGAGAGGCAGCAGGGTGTAATGCTCTGCTGCTTTGCATCTTGCGCAGAGAAGACAGTTCCTTATTGATAGGAGAAATGATAGGATGGCAGAGAAAAGAGTATATGAAATTATGCATATGGATAGAAGAGTTGCAAGGATTAGCGATTCGGGACACTGCAAAATTTATTATAAGACATTTTTGCCGTATAACTTATATTTTGAAGAAGCAGGCGATATTGACACATTAGTCAATAATATTACAAATTTTAATTATTGGTGTGCAACAAGAGTTTTTACGTTAGACTGAAAGTATGCAAAAGAGATATTAAACAGTATAGGAGTGTTACAGGCTGTAACGGATAAAGACAGGGCGAAAATTGCATTATCGTATCGCTGTGTTTCCTTGACGGATGTTTATTGGGGAAAATTGAAAAATGAAAAAATTACCTTTCGTAAGGTTAATTTATATGAAAACCATCTGGAGAATACGTTTATAGATATTGCGTTAAAAGGAAGACAATATACAGTACAAAATGAATGCCTGGCAAGGGACTTATCTACAAATGGATGTTTTCCGAAAGCCTGGCAAAGAATGAGGGAGGGATTTCGGTTATTAAAAAACGGTGGACAGGATGCCGTGGAAAGGGAACTGCTTGCCAGCCAGATATGCAGGTGTTTTGATGTCTCACAGGTACTTTATGAGAGGGATTATTTTGATGGAGAAAAAGTCAGTGTGAGCAATAATATTACGTCAAAAGAGTACTCCATTGTTTCTATGGAGTTTTTTGCGATTAATGCGGCAAATCATAATAGAAATGTAAAAAAATATATTCTTTCGTTAGATAAGCATAATTATTATATGATGAATATTATGGATTATCTTGTTGGGAATATAGACAGGCACTGGGGGAATTGGGGAGTATTAGTCCGCAACTCCAATAATAAGCCGGTAAGATTATATAATCTTATGGATTTCAATCAGGCATTTCACCTGTCTACTCGGCTGGATAATATAATGGCTTTGGGTAAAGCCAATAGTTTCACAAATTATTGTGGGGCTGTTGGCTTATTTTATATGGAAATAATTCATTATGGAATTTGATGGTCCGTTATGATACAATGTATCAAAAAGTCTCGCTTTCAAATGTTACTATTCACGGCTATTCGAAACATCATGCGAAAAACCAGCCGTGAATAGTAACCTTCAAAATGTATAGGACAATATTTTCGCCCTTGTTCATTTGATATGTCAATGCTATAATATGGAAGTGATTGATTGAAACAAATATAGTTTACCAGATAGAAATGAGGATGATGATGGGAAGAGAGAATTATAGTGAAGCATTAAAGTTGGGAAAAAAAGAATATCATACACAGATGCTGCGTGGCGCAAAGCCAACGCTTCCGGTTTTAGATGATATAATACCGGAACGGGGAGACTATTCTGAAGTACCGCTTGGTCTGGTACAGATTCCAGCAGATCAGCTTGTGGGAACAAAGACGGTGGGAAGGAGCAGTTCCTTTGCGTCGAATTTTATGCCGATTTTAGCCGAAGATACCGAATTTGCTTCCAAGTGGTCAAGTCTGAGCCAAAGCCATGTGGAAGAGGGAATCCGGGATCCGATTAAGGCATATGAATATATGAACCGCTTTTATGTAGAAGAAGGAAATAAGCGGGTTAGCGTTATGAAATATTTTGGGGTGGTTGCTATCCCAGGGAATGTAATTCGCATTGTACCTAAGCGTACAGAGGAAAAGGAAAATAAGATTTATTATGAATTTTTGGACTTTTACCGTCTGGCGCCTATTAATTATATCTGGTTTTCCAAAGAAGGAAGTTTTGCAAAGCTGCAGGAGCTTATTGGAAAAGAACCAGGTGAGGTATGGTCAGAGGAAGAGTTGTTAAAGTTTAGTTCCATTTATAAAAGGTTTTCAACAGAGTATCAGGCAAAGGGAGGCAGTAAGTTAAAAACTACACCAGGAGATGCTTTTTTGGTGTTTGCCGGATTGTATGGATATGATGTGCTTGATGAAAAGACCAATACGGAAATAAAAGAACTGATAGGAAAAAGCTGGGAAGAATTTAAGCTTTTGCAGGAGGATAAGGAAATTGATTTAAAGATGGAGCCGAGCAAAGAGAAGAAGCCTCTTTTAAGCATCCGTCTTCCACTAAGTTCTCCGAAGCTTAAAATTGCTTTTATTTATGAAAAGACACCAGGAACTTCTGCATGGACGTATGCGCATGAGCTTGGAAGGCTTCATCTGGAGCAGGCATTTTCTGATGAAGTTAATATGACCAGTTATGAAAATGGAACGCAGGAGAATATAGATTCTTTAATTGAGGATGCAATTAATGCAGGATGTAATCTTATTTTTACGACAACGCCATCTTTTATACAGGCAAGTGTAAAGGCAGCGATTGCAAATCCAAAAGTCCGTATTCTGAATTGTTCCTTAAATACCTCGCATCGCTATATTCGTACATATTATGCAAGAATGCATGAAGCAAAATTTTTGATGGGAGCGATTGCAGGCGCCATAGCAGAAAATAACAGGCTGACATATATTGCAGATTATCCGATCTGTGGTTCCATTGCCAATATTAATGCCTTTGCGTTAGGGGCACAGATGGTGAATCCACGGGCAAAAGTATATCTGGAATGGTCGACGATGAAGGATGTAGATATAGAGGAAAGAATTAAAGAAGTTGGCTCTTCCTGTGTTTCTGGAAGAGATATGATGATTCCGGAAGAGGCTTCCCGTTTCTTTGGAATTTATCACAGAAGAGAAGGCCATATGCGCAACCTCGCCCTGCCTTTGTGGCACTGGGGGAAGTTCTATGAACAGTTGATTCGCACCATTATGGACGGAACCTGGAAACATGATGACAGTTCTTCCACAACGAAGGCAATTAATTATTGGTGGGGAATGTCAGCGGGGGTAATTGATGTTGTATATTCCAAATATCTGCCAAATGGGACTAAACGTCTGGTAGAGCTGCTAAAAACAACAATCAGTTCCGAGGTATTTAACCCGTTTTCCGGTGGTTTGTATTCACAAAATGGTGTGGTGGAGGAAAACCCCGACCGGAGCCTTTTGCCGGAGGAAATTATGACAATGGACTGGCTGGCAGAAAATGTGATAGGCTCTATACCGAAAAAAGAAGAATTAAAAGAGCAGGCAGAGCCAGTAATTAAAGAGCAGGGGGTGGCACCTGTAAAAAATACTGCTATAAATGGGGAATGAATGGGGCAGCACCTGTAGAAATACTGTTATAAATGGGAAATGAACAGGTGCTGTAAATGGATGAATTGTGATAAAAAAGAACAGGAAGTAAGGAACTGTTAAAAGATTTGGCAGGAATAAGCAGTTCTAAAGGATAAGGAAAGGGTAGCGGCGTTATGAAAATACTTGCACTTGCGGATGAAGAATCGAAATATTTATGGGATTTTTTTGAAAAAAGTAAACTGGAGGGAATTGATTTAATTATTTCCTGTGGTGATTTAGATCCGCAATACCTCTCTTTTTTGGTTACACTATCCTCTGTGCCTGTACTATATGTCCATGGGAACCACGATGGAAAATATGAAAAAAGGCCGCCAGAGGGGTGTACCTGTATTGATGACCAGATTTATGTTCACAATGGAGTCAGAATAATGGGATTAGGAGGTTCTATGCGCTACCGTCCAGGCCCTCACCAGTATACTGAGCGGGAAATGGAAAAGCGGGTTACAAAAATGTGGCCGCAAATTTTTATGAAGCGGGGATTTGATATTTTGGTTGCGCATGCACCCGCTTATCAGTTAAATGATGGAGAGGATTTGCCACATCGGGGATTTCGGGTGTTTCGGACATTGATGGATAAATACCATCCCAGGTTTTTTTTGCATGGACATATCCACCAGACCTATGGGAAAGAATATAAACGGTATGACAAATATCAGGATACACATGTTATTAATGCTTATGAACGCTGCGTATTTGATTTTGATGACAGTGAAGGAAGTTTGAGGGAATATCTAAGGTAGCCAATAAGGAACTGTCGCAAAATAAATTATTTCACGGCAGTTCCTAAGTTATTTGTTCTGGAAAAAATGGGAACAAACATTAATAATTGTGTGTTTTTGTCCGATATATAATAAGAACATAGGAAGGAGAAGCATAAAGTGGAAAAGGAAACAACCCCAAGCCAGAGCGAATGGCTGGTCATGGAGGTGTTTTGGTCAAGTGACGCACCATCGCTGACGGCAAAAGAAGTGATTGGGAAAATGAAGGAACGGACAGATATGTCGCCAAGAATGGTAAGGGTTTTATTAAACCGTCTATGGCAGAAAGGCGTTTTAAGCTTTACGGTAGATAAGCAAAATGCAAGGGTTTATCATTATTCTGTTGTAAAATCAAAGGAGGAATGCCAGAAAGAAAAAAGCCGGAAATTTGTAGACAGCTATTTCGAAGGAAGCAAAAAAAATGCGATGGCAGCATTGTTACAGAGTGCGAAACTTACAAAGGAACAGTTTCAGGAATTGGAAGAAATTTTAGAACAGTGTAAGGAACAGGACAAAGAATGACCGTGTGGGAATTTGGGGAGAATGTTATATCATTTTTTAATTTATGTTCTGTCTATTATGTCATACAGCTTTTAAAATGTGTTCAGATTTCTTTCGTGGTTTTTGCAATAGTGTTTCTTTTACGGAGGACTCTGGCAAAAAACAGGGTGTTTTTAAAAGGCGCATTATGGAGTTTATTTATTCCGGTATTATTTGCAGGAAAAATAAAATTTTTTTATGAAAACACAATTGGTATTTTATGGTTTTCCTGGTGGAATGAAATCTGCAAAGTACATATATGGATTAACTGGCTGTATTTATGTGGGATATTGGTGTATGCCATTTGGTTGTTTTCTAAGAAAAAAAAGCTAAAAAAAATGGTTGCAGGCATGGAACAAAGGAAAATAGCAAATACCCTGTTCTATGTTACAAAAATGCCTGTCACACCATCAACAATCGGGTTGTTTCGCCCAAGGATTGTAATGCCTGAAGTTATATTAAAAGAATATACCGAGGAAGAATTACGGATTATTCTGCTCCATGAAAAGACACATATTCGGCAGGGACATTTATTTTTTTATTTTTTGTGGGACATCTTGCGGGTATTGTTGTGGCTGAATCCTTTGCTTACGACAGGTACAAAATTTTTTCGGGAGGATCTGGAGGAAATCTGTGATTGGGCAACCATTCAAAAAAGCGGGGGAAAAGCATATGGCTATGGACAGCTTCTCTTAAAAAGCATGAAGATTTTACAGGCAGAAAAAGAAGAATTTAATATGTTTGCCACTTTTGCGGGGGATAAGGAATACCGAAATATTCGGCATCGAGTGATCAAGATTGCAAAGTATAGGCCATATAAAGGAATAGCGTCCGTCAGTTTAATGGCTGTTTCTGTGCTGTGCATGATGGGGGTAATTGTGTGGATCAAAGCCTGTTCTTATGGCAGATATAATGAAAACGACGTTCTGTTTACTTATGGATATGATGGGAAAGAGGTTACCTTTTTTGATAACAATGATTGTCTGCAACAAATGATTTCCTATGATGACAGTTATGTTTATGTGGACAGGGAAGCCTTTGAAAATTATTTATACAGAAATAATGCAACAGGAGAGATTTGTATTGTTTTTGGAGGTTTTTATAAGCTTCCTGGTGTTGGAGGCACTGGCTGTTCCTGTTATTATGAATTTGGCTCGAAAGACCAGACCGTTAAAATTCCTTATGAAAGCCCAATGAGCGACTGGCGGGTGAAACTGGTGAAACTATTATAGATAAGGAACTGTCGGTTATGCATGAAAAGCAAAGCAAACTATTTTTGCTTGCAGAAATGGGGGAATTATGTCAATAGAGATGATAAACAAATATAGCAGCTATATGGCAGAAAGTAATGTGGTAAATACTGCAAAGAAAAAGGAAACAGAAAAAGCAGCAGGAACAGAAAAAGTATCAGAAGCAGCGGAAAGCAGCAAATCAAAAAGTACAGCGGATTATGTGAATGAATTAAAAAAACTTGTTCCCAGTGTGGAACTTAGGATTGGAAATACTTTTTCTTCATCAAAAGATGGTAAAACTTTGACAATCAGTCCAGAACTTTTGGAACAAATGCAGAATGATCCGGAGAAAGAAAAAGAAATGAAGGAACTGATAAAAGGCGTTGAGTCCATGACAAAGTTTTTAGACGGTATGTATAAAGCCAGTGGCTGGACTGTTGTTTTCCGCCATAGTTTTATTGATGAAAATGGAAAATATCGTTCCATGTCTCTTGTCAGAAATGATTTTATGTTAGATATGAGCAAAGAACTTCGGGAGGAGCGATGGGAAAATTCAGAAAAATTGGTTGAACAGACAAAAGAAAAGGTAGAAAAACAGTTAGAAGAATTAGAAGAACTGTTAGAAGAAAAGAAAGAGGACCAAATCAAAGAAGAGACAGAGAAAGAACAAAAAGAATTAGAGAAACTTTTGGAGGAGAAGGAAAAAGTAAAAGAAGAAAAGGAACAGGAGGATGAAGATTTAAAGCAAACACAAAAAGAAGAGAAAAAAGAGAATGAGGAGATTGAAGAAATAGAGGAAGAGGAAAAATTAGCCTACGATAAGGTCAAACAGCTTTTAAAGAAACAGTTTGCTGCTTCCAAAGATGGCATACTTTATTTGTATGACACAGATTTTAAGGAGCTGCTTGAAGCGATAAGAGAAGATGCTGCAGATAAAGAGGATAGGAATAGACAGATGCAGACAGGTGCGAACCTGGATGTATGGGTGTGACGGACTGAATTTAGCTGCCAAAGAAATAGTGATAAGAATGGAAATAAAAACGAGTGTCAGGTAGTGTAAAATAGTTTGTGTCTTTGGTAAAAAATAACTCCTTTTTGATAAGATATGACAAATTTTATCAAAAAGGAGTATTATTATGCCGACAGCAAAGGAACAATTTCGGCAGATAATTACAGAAAACGACATGAAATTGCGAAGTCGATTTTATTTTGTTGTAATTTCTACTAAAATGCTTCCTGTACAGCGTATTCTGCTTCCTGTGTGTTTTTCCGATAGGAATAGGCAAGACGCAGTAAATCTTTTGAACAGGTATGGACAAGCTCCTGCCAGTTTATATGTTCCATAGTGATCCCATTCCTTTTTGCGCAGTTGGTCTTTAAAAGGTGCGCTATTACTTTGATGTGATGTTGTATTCTGTGAAGAGTACCATGGTTTTTGCTCTTTCACTATAAATACACTTTAACATATAATGATGTCTCATTTTTTTACAAATATTTTTCATAAAAAATAAAAAGTTGTTATAAAACTTTTATTTTGGTACATGATAATCTTATAAAAAGTGAAAACAGGAGGCAGTCAATGGATCAGAATAAAGTGAATTTACGAAAAGTAGCAGTGATAGGATGTGGTTTTGTAGGGTCGTCTTCCGCATTTGCCTTAATGCAGAGCGGGCTTTTTTCAGAGATGGTTCTTTTAGATGTGAACAGGGACAGGGCAGAGGGAGAGGCTCTTGATATTGTGCATGGGGTACCTCTGACTAAGCCAATGAAAATATATGCCGGGGATTATGATGATATTGTGGATGCCGCAATTATTGTAATTACGGCGGGAGCCAATCAAAAGCCTGGTGAGACAAGGCTTGATCTTGTAAAAAGGAATGTTGCCATTTTTAAAACGATTATTCCTGAAATTGCAAACAGGAATAGTAGGGGAATGCTTCTGGTAGTATCTAATCCGGTTGACATAATGACTTATGTTACATTAAAAATCAGCGGTTTTCCAAAAAGCAGGGTAATTGGTTCTGGAACGGTATTGGATACTTCCAGGTTAAAACATCTCCTTGGGGAGCATCTTGGCGTGGATCACAGAAGTGTACATGCTTTTATTATTGGAGAGCATGGGGACAGTGAGATCGCAGCATTTAGCAGTGCGAATGTATCTGGTATTCCGGTGCATGAATTCTGTGAGCTTAGGGGATTTTACCACCACGAAAAGGCGACGAAGGAATTTGCAGAAAAAGTGAAAAACAGCGCCTATGTTATTATTCAAAAGAAACAGGCTACCTACTACGGAATTGCAATGGCAGTAAAGCGAATCTGCGAGGTGATTCTTAGGGATGAAAAGTCCATCCTTCCAATTTCTAATTTGATGGAGGGGGCATACGGAATCCGTGATGTCGTACTTAGTATGCCGGCGATTGTCGGAAAGGACGGCGTGGAGATGCAGGTTCCAATCGCATTAAGTGAGCAGGAGCTAAAGAGTTTACAGGAGTCTGCTGATATATTAAAAGAAGTGATTGATGGGCTTTCTCTTTAAAATGTTTATTCCGGCGAGGCAACGAGTAAGGCGCATATGTTTGACTATGTGGAAGTTGGATATAGAGTAGTGATAAAAAGGGCATCTTGTAGAAGGTGTCTTTTTTTATGAAGTATAAAATTGACATTCTAAAATGAAATGAGTAAAATAAAGTGGTAATTTATTTTACTCATTTTGGAGTGTATTTGAAAATAACTTTGAACAAGTTGCATAGAAGATATTTTCAAGACTTTTTAGCAGGGAGGAAAGAATAGTGTATCTTCAAAGGCATTTGGAAAGCCAGGTCAGGGAGGCATCGGAATTTTATCCGGTAGTTATGGTTTGTGGACAGCGGCAGGTAGGGAAATCTACGATGTTAAACCATATAAGAGAAGAAGGACGGCGTTATATAACATTAGATGATGGAAATGCAAGGAGACTGGCACAGAAAGATCCAGCGCTTTTTTTTGAAACGTATGGTTATCCGCTTTTGATTGATGAATTTCAGCGTGTGCCATCGATTCTTTTAGAAATGAAGCGGATTGTAGATCAGAGGGCACTGGAGGGGGAGGATAATAGTGGGATGTATTGGCTTACTGGTTCCCAGAAATTTAAAATGATGAAGGAGATATCCGAGTCTTTGGCAGGCCGGGTTGCGGTTTTTGATCTGTCAAGCCTGTCTGCAGCAGAAATAGAAGAACGGGAAGCAAGTGCTTTTCATCCAGCGCTTGAAAATCTTCAAAAGAGGATGCAAAATTGTCATCTTAAAAATGTACATGAGATATATAGGCAGATTTTCCGGGGTGGGATGCCGAAGCTGTTAACTGCCAATTTGGATAGAGAACGTTTTTATATAGACTATGTCAATACTTATTTAGAACGAGATATTAAAGAATTGTCTTTGGTAGGAAAACTTGGTGAATTTTATGATTTTTTGGTATCCATGGCAGCAAGAACTTCAATGGAGTTAAAATACAGTGAGATTGCCAATGCAATTGGAATATCGGCACCGACAGCAAGGGAGTGGGTGGCTGTTCTGGAGCGTTCCGGGGTTATTTTTATTTTGCGTCCTTATTATAACAATATTACAAACAGGTTGGTAAAAACACCTAAAATGTATTTTCTGGATACGGGGCTTGCTGCGTATCTTTGCAGGTGGCCTAATGCAGAGACATTAGAAAGCGGGGCAATGGACGGAGCTTTTTTTGAAACGTATGTAGTTAGTGAGATTGTAAAGAGTTGTTATAATGTAGGAAAAAGGCCGGAGTTATATTATTATCGGGATGTTGATGGAAAAGAGATTGATTTGTTGTTTGTTGAGGGGGATCTTCTGTATCCTGTTGAGATAAAGAAAGCAAAAACGCCAAATCATGCAGATAAAAATTTTTCTGCGCTGAATAAGCTGAAAATGAATATCCAGCCAGGAATTATTTTGTGTATGGCAGATGAAATGCTGCCATATAATCGTGATGTATGGTATTTTCCGGTGGCGGCGATATGAGATTACTATTAAATTGGTCTGGTTTTTTTGTGTATAGCGAGGTATAATGTTAAAATAAGGATAAGGCTGCGAACTTGGTTCAATACGATGGAGGGATGATTATGGATGCAAAGATTGGGATGAAATGGAAAGAGCTGCGTCAAATGTTGACTACAGCAGACAAGATTTTTGATATGGTCCGATTGGTAGATCCAATAAAAATGTGTGAGATAACTTTGTCGGAAGATGGCAGGCTTGTTGAGATGGCTGGAAATTGTTATGATTTTTGGAAACGCAATACAAAGTGCAGTAATTGTACCAGCCTGTGTTCCATGAATTTAGGCTGTGCTGCCTCCAAAAATGAAAGAGCAGGGGAATGCTCCTATCATATGCTTTCTGAGCAGATTGAACTGACCGATGGGAATGGTGAGGCAAAAAAGCTGGTTATGGAGATGTTTTCCCGTATCTTAGTGGAAACAGAAAGACAGAAAGACACGGTTTTGGTTGTAGATGACCAGGAAATATATCGGATGATTATAAAAGAAGCCCTGCGTGGGGATTATGAAGTTTTGGAAGCAGAAAATGGAAGGCAGGCATTAGAAGTTCTGGCAGAAAATAAGGATAGGATTGCTGCTATGATTTTGGATCTGATGATGCCGGAAATGGATGGCTATGAAGTGATGAGCCGCATTACGTGCGGCGGACGGTGCAAAAACATACCAATTCTTGTGACAACAGGGGAACCGGATATTGGAACGGAGCGGAAATGTCTTGAGGCGGGTGCATGGGATTTTGTCGCAAAGCCGATTAACCGGGATACATTAAGGCTCAGGTTGAAAAATATCATAGGCAGAAGCCAGTTTGATTATCAGAGACAGGAGCGCTATTTAGTAGAACATGACCAGCTAACAAGCCTTTACAGCAGAATAAAGCTTTTTGAAAAGGCAAGGCGTATGATTGAGGAAAAACCTGATAAGCAGTATGCTTTTATTCGTATTGATTTAGACCGTTTTCATTTATACAATTCCTTTTTTGGGGAGGATGAAGGTGATAAGCTTTTAATCTATTTTGCAAAGAAGATAAAAGACAATGCAGAGTTTTTTTCAGAGGCTGTCTTTGGAAGGATTGAAGCAGATATTTTTGGAATCTGCTGTCCATATGAAGAAGAAAAAATTACTGCAATGAGGGAAAATCTTTTGACGGATCTGCAAAAGTACAATGCTACATATTATATGGAACCTTCGATTGGCGTTTATGTAATTGGAGACAGGGAGGTGCCGGTTGAAGAGATGTATGGCAGGGCATCAATGGCGGCAGAGACCTGCAAGCATAAATTTATGGCAGATGTCGGATATTATGATGATCACATGACAAGTAAACTTCGTACAGAACAGGAATTGATGAATGAGGCGCAGAAGGCTCTGGATGAAGAACAGTTCGTTGTCTATCTGCAGCCAAAGACGAATATCCGAACCGAAAAATATTATGGGGCAGAGGCTTTAGTGCGCTGGCAGCATCCAAATAAGGGTATGGTCTCTCCTGGAAAATTTATACCAGTATTTGAGAGTAATGGTTTTATTGGAAGGCTTGATTACTATATGTGGGAACATACCTGTAAACTGCTGCGCAGATGGATTGATGAAGGGCTGAATCCGGCGCCGGTATCTGTTAATGTTTCCAGGGCAAATATGTATAATCCGAATCTAGTGGAAAGCTTGAAAAATCTGGTCAGCGAGTATCAGCTTCCAACAAATCTTTTGCAGTTAGAGCTGACAGAAAGTGCTTTTATGGATGATCTGGATATGATGATTGCGAAGGTAAAACAGTTACAGGAAAATGGCTTTACGGTTTTAATGGATGATTTTGGAAGCGGGTATTCTTCTTTAAATACATTAAAGGATATACCTGTTGATATCCTGAAAGTGGATATGAAGTTTTTAGGAACCGGAGACAAAGACGGACGGAGTGAACGGATTCTGGCTTCTGTTATTCAGATGGCAACGCTGTTAGAACTGGCAGTAATTGTCGAAGGGGTAGAAACAAAGGAACAGAAAGACTTTTTGGAAAGCGTAGGATGTGAATATGTGCAGGGATTTTATTATGCGCATCCAATGCCATGGCAGGAATATGAAGAAGAACTCCGTAATGTTGAAACACAGAATTTGTGATACATAAGCAAGTATATAAAAACTTTTGAGCCGTGAATCGTAATTTTGAATCAGGAACAATAGGAAAGGGACCATCCTTTTCCGGTAAGGCGTTCATAGCAATGCGAAATTCGCCAGACCGGATCATGGAACAGGTCTCTTTTTCTTTTTGGTTACATAATGTATTTTCTCCTCCTGCAAAAAATTTAGTTTTTTTTTACATATTTTTCATTTAATGCTTTGTATCATAATGCAAAAATATGATATGATAAAGATAATCGCTGGTTAATGTATGAAAAAGGAGAAAAGGTTTGTTTGGGTATGTACGGATTCGGAAGCCGGAACTGAAAGTAAAAGATTATGAGGTTTATCATGGGTTTTACTGCGGGCTGTGCAGGGTATTAAGGCAAAGATATGGCTTTTTAGGTTCTCTTACCCTGACATATGATATGACATTTTTGGTATTGCTGCTTTCTTCTGTCTATGATCTATCTTCACAGAATAAGACAGAACGGTGTGCTGTGCATCCGACAAAAAAGAAGCTGCGGATTTACAACGAAGTGACAGAATATGCGGCAGATATGAATATTTTGTTATCCTATTATCACTTAAAGGATGACAAAGACGATACTTCTTCCAAAAAAGCATGGCTTGGCATGAAGCTGTATCAGAGAAATTTTGAAAAGGCAAGAAAGAAATACGGGATACAGGAGGAAAAAATTGCCAGTGTGCTTTGCAGGCTTTCAAAACTGGAACGAGAGGGAGAGCAGGACATTTTTAAACTGGCAGATTGTTTTGGAGAATTGATGGCAGTGCTTTTTGATTACCGCCAGGATGCTTTTTCAGAATATCTAAAAGAGTTTGGGTATTATCTTGGAAGATTTATCTATATCATGGATGCTTATGATGATCTTTTGGAAGATAGCAAAAATGGCTGTTTTAATCCTTTTTTAAAAGCGGCAGAGCAGGAAGGTTTTGAAAAAAGAGTACAGGAGATGCTGCTTGATGAAATTGCGGCCGCAGGAAATGTTTTTCAAAAACTTCCCTGTCTGGAATATGCGGATATTCTTGGAAATATACTATATGCAGGAGTCTGGAATCGTTATGACCAGATACAGGCAGAAAAATGCAAGGAAATACAGGAGGGTAAAAAACAATGACAGATCCATATCAGGTGCTGGGAGTAAGTTCGAATGCAAGTGATGATGAAATAAAGAGGGCGTATCGGGAAATGAGCAGGAAGTATCATCCAGATACTTATGCGGATAATCCATTATCTGACCTGGCAGAGGAAAAGTTTAAAGAAATACAGGAGGCATACCGTCAGATTATGGATATGCGTTCTGGAAAAGGCCAGGGCTATCAGCAGGGAACACAGGGAAACCCATACCAGCAGAGTGGTTATGGCCAGAATGGATATAGTCAGGGCTATCAGGGGAATGGCCAGTACAATAGACAGCAGTACCAGTATTATGGAAATGGTTATGGCAGAAACCCTTATGGAGGAAGCGGCTGTGGTACTGGCAATCTCTGCTGTGATTTATGGTGTGCAGATACCCTGTGCGAGTGTATGGGAGGTGATTTGTGCACATGCTTCTAAAATCAAAAGACATTGCATTTGTTGGGATTTTGATGGCAATCGGCGTGATTTTAGTGACGCTTGGCGGTTATCTGGAAGGAAGCACATTATTTTTTCTGGCAGCGGCATCTTTTTTGACAGGGATTGTACAAAGGAATCTTTCTGTAACAGCGTCGGCTGCGTTTCTGGCAGGAACGACACTTTTAAGTTTCTTTTTGGCACCTCAGAAGTTATATTGTGCCACCTTTTTAGGATTTGGATTATATATTCTTCTGGCAGAATATTTAGAGAAGCTGGCAGAAAAAGGGAAAAAGAGGGCGTTTGTCTGGATTTTTAAGGCAATTTTGTTTCATGGGCTTTTTGCGTTGGCGCTTTTTGTTACAGAGAAGCTCTTTGGTCTGGAAATTCTTTTTAGCGGAAAGGTTTTTTCCTTTTTGCAGGAATACAAATTTTTCTTTTGGATAGTAGTTATAGCTTGTGCGGAAATTTTTTGGATTGTTTTTGACAGGGCATATTTTTATTTTCAAAATCGTTATGGCAGGCTGGTTTCCGGGCTGTAAATAAAAAAGGGCAGGTCAGGGGAGTATATGAAACGATTATCAGTAGAAAGAGAACATTTTTTTTGGAATGAAATAAATGAAATCTGTGCTAAGTCCCGTATGGAAAAGAGCAAACAGTTTTATCAGCATGGGATGACCAGTGTGTACAGTCATTCCTTGAATGTTGCATATGAAAGCTGTTATCTGGCAGAAAAATTTCATTTACAGGTAGATTACGATGCGTTGATTCGGGGAGCCTTTTTGCATGACTATTTTTTGTATGACTGGCATGACAAGGGACATAAACATAAAAGGCCCCATGGTTTTTATCATCCTGGCGTTGCCCTTCAGAATGCAATGGAGGATTTTTCCCTGTCAAAAATAGAAAAGGATATTATAAAAAAGCATATGTTTCCTCTTACGGTTGCGCCGCCCGCCTGCCTGGAAGCCTGGGTGGTATGTCTGGCGGATAAAGTATGTTCCACAAGAGAAACCATGCAGCGAAGAAAGGAAGCGGTGTTATGAGAAGAATCTATTCTTATGGAGATATGCGAAGGGATTTACAAAAGCTTTCCAAACGATATCAGGGATTTCTTAAAGTGTTCTGGCTGGCTAAAACAGCAGATGGGAACAGGATTTATGGAATCCGGCTGGGAAATCCATCTGCTTCTGAAAATGTGGTAGTTCAGGCGTCCATGCATGGAAGGGAATGGTTGAATACAGAGCTTTTGATTTGTATGGTAAAGCGGTACTGCAGGCGGTATCAAAAAGCGCAGTATCATGGAATGCGTTATCAGGAGTTGTTTGACCAGGTATGTTTCTGGGTTCTTCCGATGGTAAATCCAGACGGAGTGGCAGTTAGCCAGTATGGTGTAAAAGGGCTTTGCAGTGTGCGTCTGCAAAAGTTAGTGAAAGGTCTGGCAGGAAAAGACACAAAGTTTTGGAAGGCAAATGCCAGAGGGGTTGATTTGAACAGGAATTACAGTACCGGATTTGGAAAAGCAACGGCGAAGTCCAGGGGGAGTGCGTTGTATGCGGGAACCACGCCATTTTCTGAAAGAGAGACCAGAGCGCTTGTCAAGTTGATTTTGAAAATAAAGCCACAGATGGTTGTAAATTATCATGAGACGGGGCATCTTATATATTATAAGGAAGACAGCAGATTAGTGCAGACGGTACATACCCTGACAGGTTACAGGCTTTTCAAGGAGGGAGAGGAATGTAACGGGAATCTGGGTGACTGGCTGACAGAACGGGGGATTGACTGGTGTACTATAGAGACTTGTACAGGGGAGGCGCCAGTCAGTAGAAAGCAGCTTTATGCTGAGTGGAAAAGACACCGGAATCTGTTTTTGGCAATTGCAGAGTTATGGTTTATCTCCTGATTGGAAATTCAAGTATAGACGAATGGAAATATTAGTGATATAATATGCAAATATGGGTTTGAAATAAGTGCGCATGCATAAGAATGAGGAGGAAATAAAATGGGTGCTTTTGATGATGCGAAGGTAGATAAGGATTTGCTGAGCCAGATTTTTGCAGATGACGGCGACGATGTGGAAACAGATACATTGTTGGACGAGATGTTAAAAGATGTGGAAGAGGAGGCTTCTAAAAAGAATGGAGAAGTACCAAAAGAGGATGCTGAGTTACCACGGGAAGATTCTGTTTTAGAAGTGGAAGATTTAGAAGAAGAGGAAATGGAGTCGCTTATAGAAGAGCAGCCAAAAGAGCAAACGCCTGAACAGGAACCTCTTGTAGAAAAGGAAGCAGAAAATATTCCTGCATCAATGCCTGTTTTTGAAACAAATACAGAGAATGACCCGGTTTTAGAAGAAGCAAAACAGATTATGGAGGAAGAGGGCAGAGACGGAACCATTACAAAGATTACTGCTGGAACAACAATTCGAGGCGGCATTTCTTCCGATGCTTCTTTAGAGATAATGGGTGTGATCACTGGTGATGTAGAGTGTCAGAAGAAGGTTGTCATTGCCGGAAGTGTCACGGGTAATGTTATCGCTTCTGAAATTTATATTAGTTCCAAACGTTTGGAAGGCGGCCTGAGCAGTGAAGGCGCTGTCAAGATTGGTGTGGGTACCGTAGTTATTGGTGATGTAGATGCTGCTTCTGCTTATATTGCAGGCGCAGTAAAGGGCGATATTGATGTAAATGGCGATGTTGTCATCGATTCTACAGCGATTGTACAGGGCGATATCAAGGCAAAATCCATTCAGATCAATAAGGGAGCGGTAGTAGATGGACACTGCTCATTGGATTATGCAGATGTTAATCTGGAAGACTTTTTTGCAGGTGCTGGAACAAACTAGAATGTCTGTTGGCTGGTAACATTGGATGAACAGAAAGGCATGGTTATTTGTATGGCGGCAAAATATAAAAGAATTTTACTGAAACTGAGTGGAGAAGCTTTGGCGGGAGCAAATAAAACAGGATTTGATGAGGCAGTTTGTTTAGGAATCGCAAAACAGGTGAAAAAACTTGTGGACGATGGAGTAGAGGTAGGCGTTGTAACAGGAGGCGGCAATTTCTGGCGTGGACGCAGCAGTGAAAATATTGACCGGACGAAGGCAGATCAGATTGGGATGTTAGCGACAGTTATGAATTGTATTTATGTTTCGGAAATCTTTCGCAGTGTCGGGATGAAAACAAATGTCCTGACGCCTTTTGAGTGTGGTTCTATGACAAAAGTTTTTTCAAAAGACCGTGCTAATAAATATTTTGAAAAAGGTATGGTAGTTTTTTTTGCAGGAGGCACAGGGCATCCATATTTTTCAACAGATACAACGACTGTACTGCGTGCGGTTGAGATTGAGGCGGATATTATTCTGCTTGCAAAGTCAATTGATGGTGTTTATGATTCTGATCCGGCGGTAAATCCAGAAGCGAAGAAATTTGACGAGATTTCCATTGATGATATTATCAATAAACGTCTTGGTGTCATTGATTTGACAGCCGCTATCCTGGCAATGGAGAATAAAATGCCAATGATGATTTTTGGGCTGGGAGAACCAGACAGCATTATTCATACCGTAGAGGGCGTAACGCAGGGAACATTAGTTACATTATAGAAGGAGGACATAATGAACGAAGATTTCGAACAGTTTAAAGAGAAGATGGAAAAATCAGTAGACAGCCTGGCAGGGGAATATACGACGATTCGTGCAGGAAGGGCAAATCCGCATATTTTAGATAAAATCAGTGTTGATTATTATGGACAGCCATCTAGTCTGCAGTCTGTTGCTAATATTTCTGTTTCAGAGGCACGTACTCTGATGATACAGCCTTGGGAAGCAAGCCTGATTAAAGAGATTGAGAAGGCGATTTTGACGGCCGATTTGGGCCTGACTCCAAATAACGATGGAAAAGTAATCCGTTTGACTTTCCCGGAACTTACAGAAGAACGCCGTAAAGAGTTGGTAAAGGATGTTAAGAAAAAAGGAGAAAGTGCTAAAGTTGCTATCCGCAATATACGCCGTGATGCCAATGATATGATTAAGAAGCAGCAGAAGGCGAATGAGATTTCAGAGGATGAGCAAAAGGACGCAGAAAGTGAAATCCAGAAGCTGACAGATCAGTTTGTATCACAGATTGACCAGATGATTGAGGAAAAATCAAAGGAAATTATGACAGTATAGGAATGGTGTATGTGTTTTGATTCATCATTTCTAAAAATACAGGGGATGGATCGTTTGGTCTGTCCCTATTTTAAAGAATGGGAAATTACAAAAAAGGTAAAAGCATATAAGACACCAGTGCAGGCGGTGTGCTTGTGAATGGAGAGAGGAAAATGCCTGATAATAGGAATGTGCCACGCCATGTGGCAATTATTTTAGATGGAAATGGGCGATGGGCAAAAAAGAGAATGCTTCCACGGAATGCGGGCCATGCCGCTGGTAGCAAAAATGTGGAGAAAATCTGTAAGGCAGCATGGGAAATGGGAATTGAGTATGTAACGATGTATGCCTTTTCAACAGAGAACTGGTCACGCCCAAAGTCAGAAGTAGATGCTTTGATGAAGCTTTTGCATCAATATCTTTCAGACTGTTTAAAAACGAGTAAGAAAAATAATATGCAGGTTCGTGTAATTGGAGATGTTTCCAGGCTGGATACAGATTTGAGGGAAAGAATACAGGAGTTGGAAAAATTTTCGGCACAAAACACAGGACTGCATTTTCAGGTGGCATTAAATTATGGAAGCCGGGATGAAATTGTAAGGGCTGTCAGGAAAATTGCGGCAGATACAGCAGATGGAAAAGTAATTCCGTCAGAGATTGATGAGACGCTCATTGGAAAATATCTTGATACTTTTGGGATTCCTGACCCGGATCTGATGATCCGCACCAGCGGGGAACAGAGATTGTCCAACTATTTGCTGTGGCAGTTTGCATATACGGAATTTTATTTTACCAATGTGCTTTGGCCTGATTTTAATCAGGCAGAACTGGAAAAGGCGGTGGAATTTTATCAGAACCGTGACCGGCGTTTTGGCGGGGTAAGATAAGTGTTACCGGAAACAAGGTGAACAGTAATAAATAAGTTCAGGCAGGAGGGAAAAATGTTTCGGACGAGATTGATAAGCGGAATTGTATTGATGGCAATTACCATAGCATTGTTAGTATATGGAAGTTATCCGCTGTTTTGGGTGATTACCGCAGTTTCTGTGATTGGGCTTTTTGAATTATATCGTGCAGTGGGAATGGAAAAAACGCTTCCCGCTGCTGTGGGATATTTGTCAGGAATTGTTGCAGATATACTGATTTTAGATGACGCTTATAATTTTTTGCTGATGTGGCTGATTTTGACGTTTATGGTGATGATGGCATGTTATGTAATTGCTTATCCGGCGTTTCATTCCGAGCAGATTACTATGTTATTTTTTGGCGTGTTCTATGTGACCGTAATGATGTCATTTGTATTTAAGGTACGTTTTGTGGCAAATGGAATTTTATTTGTCTGGCTGATTTTTATCGGCGCATGGGGTTCTGATACTTGTGCGTATTGTGTGGGAAAGTTGTGCGGCAAACATAAGCTTCCATCCAAACTTAGTCCCAATAAAACAATAGAAGGCTGTGTTGGTGGAATCATTGGTGCAGCTTTGATCGGTTTTTTGTTTGCCTTGGTGTTTTTTAAAGATACTGGATATTGGTGGAAGTTTGCACTGATTGGCGGTGTTTCTTCGGTTATTTCACAGATTGGGGATTTGACTGCTTCAGCGATAAAAAGAAACCATGATATCAAAGACTATGGAAAATTAATTCCTGGGCATGGTGGCATTTTGGATCGTTTTGACAGTATTATTTTCGTGGCGCCAGTAGTCTATTATCTGGTGACATTTTTAAAGCTATAGTGTTCGAAAAGAATAGTTTTTAAACTGTAATGTACCAAAAGATTGAAATGAGGGATAAAATGAAAAATATTATGCTTCTTGGTTCGACAGGTTCCATTGGCACTCAGACATTAGAAGTAGTTCGGACCAATGAGGATATGAAAGTGGTTTCTTTAGCAGCATATCAGAATATTGATTTGTTAGAGAAACAGATTGCTGAATTTGAGCCGGAAGTGGTATGCGTTTATAAAGAGGAAAAGGCGCTGGAATTGAAAAAGCGCCTGCAGGGAAAAAAGGTTACGGTATTGACAGGTATGGAAGGACTGACAGCCTGTGCAACGGTGCTGACTGGAACAATTGTAGTTGCTGCAGTTGTTGGAATGATCGGAATCCGTCCGGTAATCGAAGCGATTCAGGCAAATAAGGATATTGCTTTTGCCAACAAGGAGACATTGGTAACGGCAGGCCATATTATTATGCCCCTGGTGAAAAAAATGGGAGTAAAATTTCTGCCGGTAGACAGTGAACATTCCGCAATTTTTCAATGTCTGCAGGGAGTGCGCCATAAGGAAGTGGAAAAGCTGATTTTAACGGCTTCCGGCGGACCGTTTCGAGGAAAAACGAGGGGAGAACTTGAAAAAGTGACATTGCAGGACGCATTAAAGCATCCGAACTGGTCAATGGGAAAGAAAATAACAGTAGATTCTTCTACGATGGTAAATAAAGGGTTGGAAGTGATTGAGGCAAGATGGCTGTTTAACATTGATTTTAACAGAATTCAGGTCGTAATTCAGCCACAGAGTATCATTCACTCTATGGTGGAATTCCGGGATGGAGCAGTGTTAGCACAGCTTGGTACGCCGGATATGCGGCTTCCGATTGAATATGCATTGTGTTATCCAGAGCGAAGGCAGTGTATGGGAGAACGGATGGATTTTACGTCTCTTTCTGCTATTACTTTTGAACAGCCAGATACAGAAACATTTCGTGGCCTGGCGCTGGCATTTAAGGCGGGAAAAATTGGCGGAAGTATGCCAACTGTTTTAAATGCCGCAAATGAAAGGGCTGTATCACTGTTTTTACGGGAAAAGATTTCTTATCTTGCAATGGCAGACTTGATTGAAGATGCCATGGAGATGCATAAAGTGATGCCAGAACCATCTTTGGAGGATATTTTGGCATGTGAACAGGAAGTGTACCGTTATATTGACGGGAGATATCAATAAAAGAGAGAATTGAGGTAGTATATGAATATTATAGTGGCATTATTGATTTTTACTGTAATAGTAGTGGCTCACGAATTAGGGCATTTTTTACTTGCAAAGAAAAACGGAGTTAGTGTGCCAGAGTTTTCTGTTGGAATGGGGCCAAGGCTTATTACTGTTGCAAAGACAGAGATGGGATTTCGGGTAAAATTTTTATGTTCCCAGAAATTGATGGGGGACAATGAGGAGTGGAAAGATGTTACAAAGTATTCCTGGAAGCTCTTTCCAATTGGTGGTTCCTGTGCGATGGTTGGGGAGGACGAGGAGAATGATTCGCCAGATTCCTTTAACAGCAAGGGGGTATGGGCGCGTTTTTCTATCGTTGTCGCAGGGCCTGTTTTTAACTTTATTTTTGCTTTTGTCTGCTCGATTATTATTATTGCTAATTCTGGAATTGATTACCCACAGGTGCAGATGGTCTATAGTGGACAGCCAGCACAGGCCGCAGGTATTAAAGAAGGAGATCTGATTAAACGAATCAATGGACATAAGATTTCAATTGGGCGTGAGGTGGATACCTATGTCCAACTTCATCCGCTGACTGGTGAAAATGTGGAAATTAAATTAGAGCGGAATGGTGAAGAGAAAACAATTTCTTTAGATCCAAATTATAAAACATATCTGTTCGGATTTTCCTATACTGCGAATAAAACGGATGATACGAAGATTTCTGCGATTACGGAAGGAAAACCATTTGAAGAAGCAGGGATTAAAGCAGGGGATAAAATTGTCAGTGTCAATGGAACAGCGGTATCAAATGGAGAAGAATTAAAACATGTTATGGAGGAAAACAATTCAGAGGGCAAAGAAATAACCTTTGAGATTGAACGGGATGGTACAACGCAGGAATATAACATAACACCAGAGCCATATGAAGCAAAGACATTGGGTTTTTATGCGGGAAGCGATGGGAAGGGCAAAAATGCGTTTATCGTAATAAAATATAGTCTGATTGAAGTGAAATACTGGATTGAGACGACAGTGGCAAGTTTAGGGCAGTTAATTACCGGAAAAATCAGTACAAAGGAGCTTTCTGGCCCAGTTGGTATTGTAGATACAGTCGGTTCGGTTTTAGACCAGAGTACCAGCTATGGAATGCGTGTTGTTGTTCTGAATATGTTAATTATGTCTGTGCTTTTAAGTGCAAACCTGGGGGTAATGAATCTGCTTCCGCTGCCAGCGTTAGATGGTGGAAGACTGGTATTTATTTTGATTGAAGCCGTTCGTGGAAAGCCAGTCAGCAGGGAAAAAGAAGGTTATGTTCACTTTGCGGGATTTATTCTTTTAATGTTATTGATGGTATTTGTAATGTATAATGATATTCTGAGGATTATACACTAGATTATGGATGAAAATTGCTTTTTGCAAGTTGTGTTTCACACTTTTGTGGGAATGAATTTTAAAACACGCTTTCGTCCAGGGGGAGAAGAGAATGAGAGAGCATACAAAGGTAATTCAGATTGGAAATTGCAAGATTGGCGGTGGCAATCCAGTGGCAATCCAGTCTATGACAAATACGAAAACGGAAGATGTGGAAACGACGGTGGCACAGATTTTAGAGCTTGAGAGAGCAGGCTGTGAGATTATACGCTGTGCGGTTCCGACGATGGAAGCGGCAAAAGCTTTGCGGGAAATTAAAAAACGGATTCATATTCCGTTAGTTGCTGATATCCATTTTGATTATCGGCTTGCAATTGCTGCTATGGAAAATGGGGTTGACAAGATACGTATTAATCCTGGGAATATTGGTTCAAAGGAAAAGGTACAGGCGGTTGTCGATATGGCAAAGCAGAGGGAGATTCCAATCCGTGTTGGGGTAAACAGTGGTTCGCTTGAAAAAGAGATCATAGAAAAATATGGTAAAGTAACAGCAGAAGGCCTGGTGGAAAGTGCGCTTGACAAGGCTCGTATGATTGAAGAAATGGGATATGACAAGCTTGTAATCAGCATTAAGTCTTCCAATGTAATGATGTGTATTAAAGCGCATGAATTGATTGCAAAAAAGACAGATTATCCGCTTCACGTGGGCATTACGGAATCTGGTTCTGTATTGGCTGGAAATATTAAATCAGCAATTGGACTTGGAACAATTTTACATCAGGGGATTGGTGATACAATTCGGGTTTCCCTGACAGGAGCGCCAATCGAAGAAATTCGTTCGGCAAAATTGATTTTAAAAACGCTTGGGCTTAGAAAAGGAGGCGTAACCGTGGTATCCTGTCCAACGTGCGGCAGAACACAGATTGATTTGATTGGTCTGGCAGGAAAGGTAGAAGAAATGGTTGCGGATTTGGATCTGGATATTAAGGTTGCCGTTATGGGATGTGTCGTAAATGGCCCGGGAGAGGCAAGGGAGGCAGATATCGGAATTGCAGGTGGTAAAGGGGAAGGGCTTTTGATTAAAAAAGGAGAAGTTCTTCGTAAGGTGCCGGAAAATCAGCTTCTTTCCGCTTTAGAAGAGGAACTTAATCATTTGCGGAATGGTGCGGCAACTGTATAAAAATGGTAGAATGGTAAAGTCAGGGCAGGTACTTTTTAATATGAAGGTGTGAGGAAGATGGAAAAGCTGTTACTAGATACATTTGATGGATTGTCTTTGACAGACCGCCAGAAAAAGCTTTTTTCTGATGTTTATGTAAACAGGGTGGTTCTTTCCAAAAGGAAGAAGACTATTACAATTTATATGGAAAGCAAGTATATTATTGCGTTTCGTGAGATTGGGCTTTTAAGCTATGCCTTAAACCAGCAGATGGGAAAAACCGGGTTTTCGGTTCTGGTTTGCGAACATTTTTCCTTATCGGAACAGTATACGCCAAAAGCATTTTGGGAGGAATATAAAGACAGCATTCTTTTGATTTTAAAAGAAACGAATGTATTGCTTTTTAATATGATTTATAAAGGAAATGTGAAGATTGAGGGCATTTCCTTTCATCTTGCCTGTGAAAATGATGCCCTGTTTCAGACAAGGGAGCAACAGTTTATTGAAATGGTTCAATCTATTTTTCGGGAGAAGGCGGGGCTTTTGGTAGAGGTTTCGGTTGATTTTTCTCTTCCGGTTCAGCTTGGGGAAAGCAGAGAACAGGAAGTATATCACAGAAATGTTAAAAGCGTTGATTTTTCTAAGAATACAGAAAGAAGCGTTCTGCCCAAAAAGAAAACATCAAAAGAAACGGTAACCTCTTCTGCGCAGAAAGCGGCAGAACAGGCAGCATCTTTTTCTGATTCTGCTCCAGTACAGAAAGTTACAGAAGCACCTTTTTCGGGAAAGGGACAGAATCATTTCGAAAGAAAATCCTATAGCAAAGGAAAGTCCAAATGGGGAGCAGGACCGGTTGATGAGGAATGCTTTTACGGAAGAAACTGTGAAGGGGAAGTTGTTAAAATTGCTGATATTCAGGGAGAAATTCGTGAAGCTGTCATTGAGGGGATGGTAATTGGTGTTGAGGAACGTGAAATCAGGAGTGGAAAAGTAATTTATATGTTTAGTATTTCTGATTTTACAGATTCGATTATGGCAAAGGTTTTTCTGGAACAGGAAGAACTGGAGCTGATGCGGGGAAATGTCAAAAAGGGAAAGTTTATTAAATTAAAGGGAAATCCCATGTATGATACTTATAGCCGGGAGATTACGATTGGTTCTGTCCGTGGAATGAAACCAGGGGTTGATACACGTGTCAAAAGGATGGATACCTATACAGGAATGAAACGTGTGGAGCTACATGCCCATACACAGATGAGCGAAATGGATTCTGTCGTTCCGGTGCGTGATTTTGTAAAGACAGCAAAAAGCTGGGGACATAAAGCGGTTGCTATTACAGACCACGGCGTAGTACAGGCATTCCCGGATGCTGCACATGAGGTATCGCCAGAGGAAGACTTTAAGATGATTTATGGCATGGAAGCGTATCTGGTAGATGATTTGGTGGAAGCTGTTAAAAATGACAAGGGACAGAAGCTTACGGGGAATTATGTTGTATTTGATTTAGAAACAACAGGGATTGGCGCAAAAAGCAACCAGATTATAGAAATTGGTGCGGTTAAAGTGGAGGAGGGAAAGATTGGCGAGACATTTTCAACCTTTGTCAATCCTCTACGCCCAATTCCCTATCCAATACAGCAGCTTACGGGAATAGATGATTCCATGGTGTCGAATGCCAGGACGATCCAAGAGGTCTTGCCAGAGTTTGTTCAGTTTTGTGAAGGCTGTGTTATGGTGGCGCATAATGCTTCTTTTGATATTGGATTTATTGAGCAGAAAGCGAAGGAACAGGGAATTTTAGTAGATTATACGGTGATTGATACGGTGTCCGTGGCACGTGCTCTTCTTCCGGATTTGAAACGCTATAAATTAGATACGGTTGCAAAAAGGCTTGGAGTATCGCTGGAAAACCATCATCGTGCGGTAGATGATGCAACAGCGACAGCAGAAATTTTTGTCCGGATGCTTGACCGGCTTTCAGAGAAGGATATTGCGACACTGGCAGAATTAAATGAATTCTGTATTCCAGATAAAGAGGCTATTCGGAAAATGCCGTCTTATCATGCGGTAATGCTTGCTAAAAATGAAACGGGGCGTGTTAATCTTTACCGTCTGGTTTCCGAAGCGCATCTGAATTATTTTAACCGACGTCCTAGGATTCCTAAAAGCCTTTATTTAAAATGGAAAGAGGGAATTTTGCTTGGCTCAGCGTGCGAGGCAGGAGAACTTTACCGGGCGCTTGTAGAAGAGAAACCAGAGGAAGAAATTGACAGGCTGGTAAAGTTTTATGATTATCTGGAAATTCAGCCAATTGGGAATAATGAGTTTATGATACGGGATACCGACCGGTATCCGCAGATTCAGGATGAAAATGACTTGATGGAATTGAACCGGAAAGTGGTAGAGCTTGGAGAAATTTATGGGAAGCTTGTGGTAGCAACCTGTGATGTGCATTTTATGAATGCAGAAGATGAGGTATACCGCCGCATTATTATGGCAGGAAAGGGATTTGCCGATGCCGATAAGCAGGCGCCGCTCTATTTTAGGACTACAGAGGAAATGTTAGCGGAATTTCAGTATCTTGGTTCTAAAAAGGCAGAAGAAATTGTGATTACAAATACGAATCTGATTGCGGATATGATCGATAAAATTGAACCATGCAGTCCACGCAAATGTCCACCAGAAATTGAAAATTCAGACCAGGATTTACGGGACATCTGCTATAACCGTGCGCATGAAATCTATGGGCCAAAGCTTCCGCCTATTGTAGAAGAACGTCTGGAGCGAGAGTTAAATTCCATTATCAGCAATGGATATGCGGTTATGTATATTATTGCGCAAAAGCTAGTATGGAAATCAAATGAAGATGGGTATCTGGTCGGCTCCAGAGGCTCGGTTGGCTCTTCTTTTGCGGCAACGATGTCTGGAATTACAGAAATTAATCCGCTTCCAGCGCATTATTACTGCAAGAAATGCCACTATTATGATTTTGATTCTGAGGAATTAAAGGCACATTCCGGTAACTCTGCCTGTGACCTGCCAGATAAAGTCTGCCCCAATTGTGGGGAGATGTTAGAAAAGGAAGGGCATGATATTCCATTTGAGACTTTCCTGGGATTTAAAGGAAATAAAGAGCCGGATATTGACCTGAACTTTTCCAGTGAGTATCAGAGCAATGCACATGATTATACGGAAATTATTTTCGGGGCAGGCCAGACATTCCGTGCCGGGACAGTTGGCACACTGGCGGAAAAGACGGCATATGGCTATGTGAAGAAATATTGTGAAGAGCGGGAGATTACGAAAAGGAGTGCAGAAATTGAAAGGATTGCGCATGGCTGCGAGGGTGTCAGGCGTTCAACTGGACAGCATCCGGGCGGTATCGTGGTACTTCCAATGGGAGAGGAAATCTATACCTTTACCCCGGTACAGCATCCGGCAAATGATATGAACACAAAAATCATCACAACACATTTTGACTATCATAAGATTGATGCCAATCTCTTAAAGCTTGACATTTTAGGTCATCAGGATCCGACGATGATTCGTATGTTAGAGGATTTGACAGATGTAGATGCCGGAAAAATCCGTATGGATGATAAAGGGGTATTGTCCCTTTTTGCAAGTACGGAGGCGCTTGGAATTACACCGGAAGATATCGGGGGCTGTACGCTTGGCTGCCTGGGGCTTCCAGAGTTTGGAACCCCATTTGTAATCGGAATGCTTTTGGATGCCAAACCAAAGAATTTTTCAGATTTAGTGCGGATTTCCGGATTGTCCCATGGTACCGATGTGTGGCTGAACAATGCGCAGTATTATATTACGGAAGGATATTGTACCCTGTCCTCTGCTATCTGTACGCGTGATGATATTATGACCTATCTGATTCATATGGGAGTGGAAAATGAACGCTCTTTTAAGATTATGGAAAGTGTCAGAAAGGGGAAGGGACTGGATGACAGCATGAAGGAGGATATGCGTGCCTGCGATGTCCCAGAATGGTATCTGGAATCATGCGAAAAAATTAAATATATGTTTCCAAAAGCCCATGCTGCAGCCTATGTTATGATGGCACTTCGGGTGGCATATTTTAAGGTATATTATCCACTTGCCTATTATGCGGCATTTTTCAGCATCCGTGCAACCTCTTTTGACTACGAGCTGATGTGTATGGGGAAAGACCGTCTTGAATATTATATCAATGATTACCAGAAAAGGAAAAATGAGTTGTCGGATAAAGAAAAAAATACGTTGGAAGATATGAAGATTGTGCAGGAAATGTATGCAAGAGGATTTGGTTTTGTCAAGATTGATATTTATCGATCAAAAGCAAATCGTTTTCAGATTGTAGATGGAAAGCTGATGCCTTCCTTTGCAACCATTGACGGACTTGGGGATAAGGCTGCGGAAATGATAGAGGATGAAGCAGGAAAGGGAGCTTTTTTGTCCCGTGAGGATTTTAAGAACCGCTGTAAGGTCAGTGCAAGTACCGTAGACACTATGGCAAGGCTTGGACTCATGCGGGATTTGCCACATACAAACCAGATTTCATTGATGGACTTTATGGAGATAATGTGAAAAAGCGCACCTATGAAAAATGTAGAAGCAGCATTTTTCTGATGGTTTTCTACAGTTCCTTATGTTGGTAAAATAAGTTTTATTAAGTTTTTTAGAAAAGAGAGGAGATTATTATGCCAGGAATGTATCATTATTATTTTGATCCAACTTATGTACTTGTTATTATTGGAGCTTTAATCTGTATGGCGGCTTCTGCAAATGTAAACTATACCTACAGAAAATACAGTACAATGGGGACGAGACGAGGTATGCCCTCTCAGGAGGTAGCAGCACAGATGCTTCGGGAGGCAGGGATTGCCGATGTCCGAATTGAGCATATATCAGGTAATTTGACAGACCATTATGATCCAAGAAATAAAGTGCTGCGCCTTTCTGACAGTGTATACGGCTCTTCTTCGGTTGCTGCTGTAGGAGTTGCCGCCCATGAATGTGGCCATGCCATCCAGCACAAGGTTGGCTACGTTCCCATTAAAGTCAGGAATGCCATTGTTCCAGTTGTAAACCTTGGTTCTAAACTGTCATGGCCGGTGATTCTTCTGGGAGTGATTCTAAGTTCTTTTGGCATGATTAAAATTGGAATTTTATTATTTGCATTGACACTGGCATTTCAGGTAGTTACCCTTCCAGTAGAATTCAATGCATCAGGAAGAGCATTGCGGGTACTCAAGTCAAGAGGGATTTTATATGATAATGAACTAAGGGGTGCAAGGAAGGTACTTGGCGCTGCCGCAATGACATATGTAGTTTCAACAATTTCAACGATTTTACAGTTACTGCGTCTCGTACTTATCTTTGGAAGGCGTTCGGATAATTAATGCAAGGGGAGATTATATGAATACTGTTTTAACCGATATGGCGGGAGCTTATATAGAGCATTCGGATGTTATTATGGCATTTACAGCCATTGTATATAGTCAGCTAAAAGGGAGCACTTGTAAAGTATATCCTGACAACGTTCAATATAAATGGAATGTTAACGGAGAAGAAAAAACAGTAATTCCAGATGCGACTATTAATTGCAGAGTGCATGCAAAAAAGGGAAATTCCTTTTTTGATATTCCGCGTTTTGTTATGGAAGTATTGTCAGATTCTACAAAAAACTATGACCGTGGCGAAAAAATGGATATATACAGGAAGATGGAAATTGATGAATATTGGATCGTGGATTGGGAAAAAAGACAGGTGGAAATCTATAATCTTGATTATGATGAGCAAGGGAGCCCGCAATATCATCTTTTTCGGACAGTTACGAAGAGCAATAAGGAAGAACTGGAAATCGTTCATTTTCCTAATATTAAGATAGATTTTGATGAGATGTTTAATATATGACACAAAAGGGGTTGATATGACACAAAAGGAGTTGAGAAGCTGTCTGGAGGAGATGGCAGAAAAGGAGTATAAGGAGTTTAGCGCCAGCCTGATTCCGGGGGTAGATAATATGCTGGGAATCAGGCTTCCTAAATTAAGAAAGCTTGCAAAGGAGCTTGCAAAAGAAGACTGGAAAGAATATCTGTCATGGAAAGACTTTCTCTATTTTGAAGAGACAATGATACAGGGAATGGTTCTTGGGTATGTAAAAGCTCCTGTAGAAGAAATATTGGAGGCAGTAGAACAGTTTATTCCAAGGATTCATAACTGGTCTGTCAACGATTCTTTTTGTACCACTTTTCAGAGCGCATCAAGATATCCAAAACAGGTATGGGAATTTCTGATGCGCTATCAGGACAGCCATCAGGAATTTGAAGTGCGTGTTGTGTCCGTGATGCTGATGGCCCACTTTTTGCTACCGGAATATATTGATCAGGTATTGCAGGTCCTGGGACATCTTGATACAAAAGAATATTATGCCAGTATGGCAGTAGCATGGGCATATGCTACTGCATGGGCAAAGTTTCCCAAAGAAACAAAAGAATATTTACAAGAGTATCCAATTGATTCTGTTACCTATCGGAGAACATTGCAAAAATGCATGGAATCCCGCAGGATTACAGAAGCTGATAAAGAATGGATGAGGGAGGAGAGGAACAGGATATAATATAATAGCAAATCAGGCACAGTGATAGAAAAATTTCATATAATAATTCAAAAAGAGCAGAGGTGCAATATGCTGATAACGACTGACTACAATAGACAGAATGCAGTGGAATATGCCAGGAAGTGGGCATTTTCCAGGAATCCGCTGTTTTACAATTTTGCTGGAATTGGAGGAGATTGTACCAGTTTTATTTCCCAGTGTATTTATGCCGGGTGCTGTGAAATGAATTATCAGCCAGTAAACGGCTGGTATTATAGAAATCTGGAGGACCGCTCTCCATCTTGGTCGGGCGTTTCCTTCTTTTATGATTTTATGGTGACAAATCAGTTAAATGGGCCATATGCCATAGAGACTGATGCTGAAGGACTGGAAGCAGGGGATGTGATTCAACTGCAAAATGAAATGGGACGGTTTTATCATACACTTTTAGTGACAGGATTTGAGGATGGGACTTATCTTGTCAGTGCGCATACAGACGATGCTTTTGACAGGAGGCTTGACACATATCGGTATGCGGATGCCCGCTTTTTGCATATTGTAGGGATACGGGAATATCAGAAAGATAAAGAATCCTGTTTTGCAAATTTTTTTAATGGAATTTCTTTCAATGGATAAGTTTTGGATAAAAATGGGGAATTTTACTTGCATGATACAACCAGATGTGCGAAGATAGTATTTATAAAATAGAAGGGTTAATATGCTATAGAAGAAAGGATTGAAGACGCTTATGAAGACAGGTTTGGAGACTAAATGTATTCAGGAGGGTTGGAAGCCAAAACAGGGAGAGCCAAGGCAGCTTCCAGTTTATCAGAGTACAACATTTCAGTACGATTCCAGTGATGCGATGGGAAGGTTGTTCGATTTGGAGGATACAGGTTATTTTTATACCAGATTGCAAAACCCAACCAATGATGCGGTAGCGGCAAAAATCTGTGCGTTGGAGGGAGGAACGGCGGCGATGCTGACTTCCTCCGGGCAGGCGGCAAATTTTTTTGCTGTTTTTAATATCTGCGAAGCAGGAGATCATTTGATTGCATCCTCTGCCATTTATGGAGGAACATATAATTTATTTGGTGTTACGATGAAAAAGATGGGGATTGCATGTACTTTTGTAGATCAGGATATTACAAAGGAGGAGTTAGACACGTATTTTAGGCCAAATACAAAAGCTGTATTTGGAGAAACGATTACGAATCCGACGGTATCGGTGCTTGATATTGAGAAGTTTGCGGCTGCCGCTCATAAGCATGGTGTTCCGCTGATTGTGGACAATACATTTGCGACGCCGATAAACTGTCGTCCGTTTGAGTGGGGAGCAGATATTGTAACACATTCTACAACAAAATATATGGATGGACATGCTGTCGGAGTGGGCGGCTGTATTGTGGACAGCGGAAAATTTGACTGGATGGCACATGCAGAGAAATATCCAGGGTTGACAACACCAGATGAGTCTTACCATGGAATAACCTATGCAGAGAAATTTGGAAATGAACTGGCTTTTATTGAGAAGGCAACGGCACAGCTTATGAGAGATTTAGGCTCTATTCAGTCGCCACAAAATGCTTTTTATCTAAATCTTGGCCTGGAGACGCTTCCGCTCCGTATGAGGCAGCATTGTGCAAGTGCACTGGCTGTGGCAAAGTTTTTGGAGGCCGATGAAAGAGTAGCATGGGTTCACTATGCGGATTTGGAAAAAGATGCCTATCACAGTTTGGCAGAAAAATATCTTCCTTGCGGAACTTGTGGCGTTTTATCCTTTGGGATTAAAGGTGGAAGGGAACAGTCGATTCGTTTTATGGATTCTTTACAATTGATATCGATTGTAACACATGTGGCAGACAGCAAGAGTTGTATTCTACATCCGGCAAGTCATACGCACCGCCAGATGACAGATGAGCAGTTACGGGAAGCTGGCGTTGCTCCTGATTTAATCCGTCTGTCGATTGGACTGGAAAACACAGAGGATATCATTGCGGATTTAAGACAGGCATTGGAGCGTATCGTGTGAAGCAGTGTTTTTTCATAGCTGTTTGTACTGTAAATAGTGTGCGGCACAGGGAACCATTCATGAAGAAAGAGAGAGAGAAATATGAAATTTCGTTCCATTCAGAAAATGTTTGATGGAAAATTTATCCATCGGTATGATATTACTTATGAAGCAGAGGATGGAAGCACAAAGGTGTATGAGATGATTAGCCGGAATCCTAAGATTCAGTCCCATGAGGAGTTAATTGGAAAAAAGCCGGATGCCGTTGTAATTATTATGCATGATGAAACTGGGGAAAAGGTTTTGATTAATAAAGAGTTTCGTCTTGCTACCGGAGCCTGGGTTTATAATTTTCCGGCGGGACTGATTGATGAAGGGGAAACGCCAGATGAAAGTGCAAAACGGGAGCTTTGGGAGGAAACGGGTTTAACAATTCAGTCGATTGATGACCATATTCCGTTAAGCTATAGTGCGATTGGTTTTTCTAACGAGACAAATATCTGTGTGGTAGGCACAGCTGCGGGAAATTTTAGGGAGAGCACTTCCGTTGTAGAGGAAATTGAGCCAGGCTGGTATACAAAAGAACAAGTAAGACAGCTTTTAAGAGAATATCCATTTGCGGCAAGAACACAGGCATATTGCTATGCATGGAGCAGGCAATAATAAATGATAAAGCACATCCTGTAAAAGTAAGTTTTAAGGTTTTGTTAGAAAATGCATAATTTATTTCCCTGTTTCATAGGATAAAGTGAGTTGTATAGATAGATGGTGCGAGTTGTTTCTGATTGCCGCTTGCGCTGTTTGGGTGGGGTATGAATCGGAAATTACTTACAATTTTATTAGGAATCATTATCGTACTTTTTGTGCTTTTTCCAGATATGATTTGCAAAGGGGCAGAAACAGGGTTGCTTTTGTGGTTTGAAACAGTACTTCCGGCTCTGCTCCCTTTTATGATTTTATCCAATTTTATGATTAAGCAGAATATTACAAAAAGTGTGAGCCGTGTGGTATATCCGTTTTTTTCCCGTTTATTTGGCCTGTCAAAAGAGGGGTGCTATCCGGCGGTAATCGGTTTGTTATCTGGTTATCCGCTTGGGGCTAAGACGACGGCCCAGATCTATCAGGAACAGATGATTTCTAAGGAAGAGGCTCAGTATCTTTTAACGTTTTGTAACAATGCCAGCCCAATGTTTTTGATGGAATATATGGGAATTCACTGTATGGGATTACAGCATCCTGCTATTTTGCTGGGAATTATTTATTTATCTGCTTTTTTGGGAACGCTTTTTTTTCGGAAAAAGCATTTTGAGGCGGGGAGCTGTAGTTTCCAGTCCTGTAATTATGAAAAAAAATCGGTTATTGTATCGTTAGATGAAAGCATCTTAGATGCCTTTGTTACCATTACAAAGGTTGGCGGATATATTATGCTGTTTTCCATATTGGCACAGATTATGGCGGATTTGCTGCCTTTGACAGATATAGTAAGATACATAGGAATTGGATTTTTGGAAATAACAACTGGTGGGGCAGTTTTAGCAAAGTCTTCCGTTCCTGAAATTGTACGCAACAGTCTTCTGGCAGGGCTCTGTGCATTTGGTGGACTTTCCAGCGTTGCCCAGACTGCCAGTGTGCTTGGGGAAACAGATTTATCCGTTAAGAGATATTTTGGAGCAAAGCTTTTACAGATGGTCTTTGCAACTGTGTTTGCTGTTTTGTGGTTTTATTCCAGGGCATGTTTGTATCTAAAATAAAGAGTTATTAAACTTGCAGGTCAGGAATTGTCAATATTTAAACAAGAATGGAGATTAAAATGGGAGGATTTGCAACACATGCAATCTTTGGAAAAGAGATACTGGAGAAAAATGCAGATATTATGCCATCTATGGCGATTAAAAAACATCTGGGCGTGTTTGGTGTGGGTTGCCAGGGACCAGATTTGTTTTTATATAATATTCCTATGCTTCTTGGCAGCAAAGAAAAAAATCTGGGAATCCGTATGCACAATGAGGGAAGCAGCCGCTATTTTGCCTATCTGATGCAGGGAGTTTTAGAGGCTTCCGGTGTATCAGAGGCAGAGGTTCGATTGAGTTATCTATATGGTGTACTGGCACACTATACATTAGATAGTATGATTCATCCTTATGTTTATGCAAGAATTGGGTATGATGCAGAATCCTCATATTCCAAGCAGGCTACCAATGGGCTTCATCATCGTCTGGAATCGGCAATTGATGCCAGAATGATTGCTGTTAAGGAGGATAAGCTTCCTTCGGTCTATTCGGCGGCAGAGAATCAGCAAATGACAAGGAAAGAAAAGAAACTTTTGGCAGCATATTTGTCAGAAGCAGTCAGTAAGAGTTATCACATTAAGCTGAAAAAGAAAAATGTAATAGCATCTCTTAAAATGATGTATATTATTTCGTCCGGCTTTTTTGTGGCATCTGGCACACAGCGGGAAACCTTGCAGAAAATAGAATGGCCGTTTTGTGAAGATTATGGTTTGAGCAATTTTATGGTGACTGACAATTTAATACGCAAAAGAAAAGTAATGAATACTAAAAATGAAGTCTGGCATAACCCATGGGATAAAAGTATAGCATCGCATGCATCTGTCTGGGAAATTTTTGACCAGGCGGCAGTTCGATACCGGAGGCATTGCTTTTTGTTAAAGAAGACATTGCCAACGTACCGGAATGGGTTTTATGCTATTATGGGAGAAGAGGCAGACTGGGAAGAAATACAAAGAAAGATTGTTCAGGCAGCAAAAGGGCTTGGAAATCTTTCTTATGATAGTGGACTGCCGCTAAAATAGGACGTTGATAGCAGTGAACTACTGAAAAAAACTGCCAGAGTTAATAGATTGTATTACAAATTTATAGATTAAGTAAAAATGGAGGGTTAGATTAGTATGGAAAAAGCAAGTAAAAGTGTGTGGGAGAAATATGATAAAAAGGATTTGGACAAGCTGGAAAAAATCTGTCAGAATTATTTAAAGTTTTTAACGGATTGTAAGACAGAGAGAGAATGTACCAAAGAAGTGGTGCGTCAGGCAGAGAAAGCAGGATACCGCAATTTAGAAGAAGTGATTAAAAAGGAAGAACCTTTAAAAGAGGGGGACAAAGTATATTCTGTCTGCATGAATAAGGCAGTGGCACTATTCTGTATCGGGAAAAAGCCACTTGAGGAAGGAATGAATATACTGGGAGCGCATATTGATTCACCACGCCTTGATATTAAGCAGAATCCATTGTATGAAGATGGAGAAATGGCATATTTTGATACCCATTATTATGGCGGAATTAAAAAATATCAGTGGGTTTCCCTTCCACTTGCCATTCATGGTGTGGTAGCAAAAAAAGATGGGACAGTAAAGGAGATTTGTATCGGTGAAAAAAAGGATGATCCGGTATTTTGTGTTTCCGATTTGTTGATTCACTTAGCTGGGGAGCAGATGGAAAAGAAAGCCGCAAAAGTGGTAGAAGGAGAAAACCTGGATATTTTAATTGGGAATTTTCCACTAAAAGGAGAGAAAAAAGAGGCAGTAAAGGCAAATGTGCTGAAATTATTAAAAGAAGAATATCGGATAGAAGAAGAGGATTTTATTTCTGCGGAATTAGAGGTAGTGCCTGCTGGTGCGGCAAGAGAACTTGGCTTTGACAGGAGCATGATTATTTCTTATGGCCAGGATGACAGGGTTTGCGCTTATACTTCCCTGGATGCTATGCTTGAAGTGACCTCCCCAGAAAAGACTTCCTGCTGCCTGCTTGTGGATAAAGAGGAAATCGGGAGCGTAGGAGCAACTGGTATGCAGTCTCATTTTTTTGAAAATGCAGTAGCAGAAATTATGGACAGGACAGGAGATTACAGCGAATTGAAACTGCGCCGGTGTCTGAAAAATAGCCGTATGCTTTCTTCTGATGTCAATGCCGGTTATGATCCACTGTATGCATCTTCTTATGAGAAAAAGAATGCCTCTTATTGTGGGCGCGGCGTGGTATTTAGTAAATTTACCGGAAGCCGGGGCAAGTCAGGTTCAAATGATGCAAATGCAGAATACCTGGCAGCTCTTAGAAAGATTATGGACGACCATAAGGTTTATTACCAGACAGCAGAGCTTGGAAAAGTTGATATAGGAGGCGGCGGAACAATCGCATATATCTTATCTTTGTATGGCATGGAAGTGATTGACTGTGGCGTTGCTGTATTAAGTATGCATGCGCCGTGGGAGGTAACAAGTAAGGCAGATGTTTACGAAGCACAGAAGTGTTATGTGGCATTTTTAAAGGATGCTTAAGAGGTATTGTGATGAATTAATATGTATTTATAGGCTGGCTTGCACAGGGGTGTATGATCCTTTATGTAAGCCAGTCTAAATAATTGTTTCATCTTCTGGAATATGGTACAATACTAATAACTTCTGGCAGGAAAAAAGAAGTGATTGGTGTTGGATATGAATCCAGGGAGGGTGGAATATGGCTAAAACAGTAGGAATCGGATATCAGGATTTTGGTGTTTACGAAAAGAAAATGTATTTTATATTGATAAAACTTATTTTATAAAGGACTGGTGGGAAAATAGGGATATGGTTACCCTGATTACCCGACCGCGCCGGTTTGGGAAGACATTGACAATGAGCATGCTGGAGTATTTTTTTTCGAACAGATATGCAGAAGATGGGCAGATTTTTGAAGGGCTGTCCATTTGGAAAGAGGAAAAATATCAAAAGCTACAGGGGACATATCCGGTAATTAACCTCTCTTTTGCCAATGTAAAAGAAAAGAATTATGAGATGGCAGTTTACCAGGTTTGTCAGATTTTACAGAGAATTTATAGGGAAAATTATTTTTTGCTGGAATCCAATGCATTAACAGAGGGGGAAAAAAGAGAGTTAAAAAGGGGAGCCGATGATGGCATATTAGAAAAAGATGCCCTTATGGCACTGAATAAACTTTCTGCCTGGTTGTATCAGCATTATGGAAAACAGGTTATTATTTTGTTAGATGAGTATGATACCCCAATGCAGGAGGCATATATAAAAGGATACTGGGAGGAACTTGTGGAATTTATCCGCAGGATCTTTCATGCGGCATTTAAGACAAATCCCTGTCTGGGGCGTGCTGTTTTAACGGGAATTACCAGGATTAGTAAAGAATCCATTTTTTCTGACCTGAACAATTTGGAAGTTGTGACAACAACTTCTGATAAATATGCAGATGTGTTTGGATTTGCGGAAGAAGAAGTTTTTGCGGCAATGGATGAAATGGGGATTTCAGAAAAGAAAGATGTAAAAAAATGGTATGATGGTTTTAATTTTGGCATGAAAAAGGATATCTATAATCCCTGGTCCATTATTAATTTTCTGGGAAAAAGAAAATTTGCGCCTTACTGGGCAAACAGCAGCGGAAATGGTTTAGTCAGTAAGCTGATACGGGAAGGAAGCGTTGACATTAAGGATGATTTCGGGCAGCTTCTTTCTGGAAGGCCAGTAAAACATGAGATTGATGAGGAAATTGTATTTTCCTATCTTGATGAAGATGAAGAGGCAATCTGGAGTCTGCTTCTTGCCGGAGGGTATTTAAAGGTTCTGGATGTCAGCGGGCAGGAATATGAACTAACACTGACCAACTATGAAGTGGAACTTATGTTTGAAAAGATGGTAAAGGGCTGGTTTAAGAAAGACTATTCCAACTATAATGCTTTTTTGAAATCACTGCTTTCAGGGGATTTAAAGGCAATGAATGCGTATATGAACCGTGTAGCATTAAATACGTTCAGTTATTTTGATACGGGAAAAAATCCATCCGGGGCAGAGCCAGAGCGATTTTATCATGGCTTTGTGCTGGGGCTTCTGGTTGAGGTTTCTGACCGATATCATATTTATTCAAATCGAGAGAGTGGATTTGGTCGGTATGATGTGCTGTTAGAGCCGTTAAATAAAGAAGATGATGGGATTATTCTGGAGTTTAAAGTCTATAATCCAGAGGAAGAGAAAACTTTGCAAGATACGGTGCAGGCAGCACAGAAGCAGATAAAAGAGAAACAATATGAGCAGCAATTAATAAGCAGCGGTGTTTCTTGCATTCGCAAGTATGGATTTGCTTTTGAAGTGAAGAAAGTGTTGATTGGGTGATTGTTACTATTCACGGCTGTTTTCCAATTATAATATAAACTGGTTTACATAGGTTGCATAACCTTGTAATGTAAGCCAGTTTTTT
>CANSYK010000029.1 GCA_947651225.1 uncultured bacterium
CATGGCAACATGTGGAGCTGACTGTCACTAATAGGTCGAGGGCTTAACCAGGAAAAAAGGGAATAGGAAGAAGGAAGTCTGGGTAAAAAACAGTATGCAGTTTTGAAGGTACCAGGAATAAAAACTGAACCATTTGTATAATAATCCTCGATAGCTCAGTCGGTAGAGCGCGCGGCTGTTAACCGCGTTGTCGTAGGTTCGAGTCCTACTCGGGGAGTTGAGGAATTAAAGTTCTTGAAAGAAGCCTGTAAACAAAGAGACATATGTTTCTTGGATGTTTGCAGGTTTTTTTCGTATTCTTGCTTGAGGATATACGTATGTTTTTTGGAATAATCTAGTTCAAGTTTTGTTGGCTGCTTATACCGAACGGCAGATGAGGTATCGCATGAAAGGGTGAACAGTGTTGCTGAAAGTGGTATCGTTCTATGCTATATGAGGGAAGGAAGGGAAAGTTATGAAAATAGCAGTATGCGAGGACAGAGACGAGGAGGCAGAGTGGCTTTGTGATGTGATTCGCCGCTGGTCTGTGGAAAATGGAATTTCAGCGCAGATTGGTTCCTATGCAGATGCGGCTTCCTTTTCCTTTGCCTTGGAGGATACGTTATTTGATGCCCTGTTTTTGGATATCAAGATGCCGGGGGAAAATGGTGTTGCGCTGGCAAAACGACTGAGGGAGCAAGACTATGATATGCATATCGTGTTTGTGACTGGGGAGAAGGAATATGTCATGGAGGGATATGGTGTGGAGGCTGTGAATTACTTGTTGAAGCCGGTGGAGGAGGAGCAGGTAATCCAGTGCCTGAATCGCATCTGGAAGAGAAAGCAAGAGCAGGAGCCTTTCGTGATCTTAAAAACAGAGGATGCCGCTGTGAAACTACTGCAACGGGAAATTTATCTGGTGGAGGTCTTTGGGCACAAGTTGGTGTATACGACGGAAAAGGGGGAATTTGAGGTGATTTCTACCATGAAATCTGCCAGAAAGGAGCTTTTGGAGGAATGGTTCGTGATTTGTCATCGAGGGGTGCTGGTAAATCTTTTGCACGTGGATTTTGTGGGGAAAAATTATCTTGTCCTAGCGGATGACAGACGGGATTTCTGTAGAGAGATTCCTGTGAGCAGAAGGATGTATGGGGATGTCAATGAGGCGTTTATCCGATTTTATAGGAACAGATAGTAACAGAGGAAGAACCAGGAGTGGGAACATGCGCTGGCGTATATTTCTCAGATGAATGAGGATTTGAATAGTGTGGACCATGTGGTGAAGACGGGGAATGTGATGGCAGATGCCATTGTGAACAGCAAGGTGGTTCTGGCAAAACGGAAGGAAATCCGACTGGATGTGACGGCGAAGGTTCCAGAACGACTTCCCATATCTGATGTGGAGTTTTGCGTGATTTTTGGCAACCTGATGGATAATGCGATAGAAGCCTGTGAGAAGCTTGCGTCTAAGGAGGAGCGGTTTATCCGAATTTATATTGGACAATTTAAGAAGCAGTTTTATCTGTCTGTTACCAATGCAACGAATCAGAAGAGGCGGGCGGGGAGATACTATTCTCTGAAAGGGGAGGGGCATGGATTTGGCTTGTATCGCATCGACAAGATCGTGAAGGAAAAAAACGGATATCTGAACAGGAAGGACGAGCCGGGAGTGTTTGCTACAGAAATCATGCTACCATTTGTGCTGTCAGATTGACCGCTTGTGAAGAATGAATGAAAAAAATATGTAGATATGTTACCCTCTACTTGTGCTGGTGGAGGGTTTTTTGTAACCTTCTATTTGGCTGTGCAGGTGTTGTGGCATAGCGATTGCATGGAAAAGATTAGCGACACAGAAAGGATGGGGATGGTGGAAAAGACAGTTACCTGGTGGGCCTTTTGGGGGTATGTGGAGTACGTTTGGAGGGAAAAGAAGATTCTTTTTCTCTATGGCGCATTCTTCTTTCCGGCGTTTATCGTGGCGAATTTTTTGCAAGTGTATCTGCCGAAAATGATTATTATGGAACTAGAAGAAAAGCGCAGTATTGCCTATATGGGGCTGAGTGTCCTGGCATTGGTTCTTGTGCTGATTCTCGCTATTTTGCTCAGGGAAAATATGCATTCCCGGTTGAAGTATGGCAATCGGCAGATTGCGCGGCAACAACAGAGGGATTACGTCAATAAACTGCTTTATGTAGATTATGGCTACCTGGAGGATCAGGAATTTCTCTCTATGAGGAATATGGCAAAGGAAAGTATTTTCGGGGAAGGGATTGGCGGACAGGGTCGGGCGGAGCTGATGGATTTTATGCCAGAGGTTGTGATGCTTATTGCAGCAGTGGGAAATGTAATCCTATATCTGTATTATTTATCAAAAATATCCTTCCTGCTGATTCTGGTATTATTTGCCGTGATATTTTTGGGAACCGCTATCAATGTGAAGGTTTTTCGGAAAAATGAGAAGAAACATGCTGTGAAATCAGCAGATACCTGGCAGAAATTGGATTATGTCACAAGAAAGACGGAAGATTTTACCATGGCGAAGGATGTTCGTCTGTATGATATGGCTCCCTGGCTGACTGGGCTGATTGATGAGTATCTGGGAGAGAGGCTTTTATTCAAGAAGAGAGAAATGATATCCAGAGGGTTGGCGGACGGGGTATATTTACTATCTATTGGTGTTTTTATGGTATCTCTTCTGGGAATGCTTCTCCTTCGCTTCTGGAATGGGGGGATCGGTGTGTCAGATGTGGTGTTTTATGCCAATATGGGACCCGCATTATATACTTTGCTGGATCGGGAAGTATCCAGCAGATGTTTCCATCTGTTTCAGATTATGACAGAATATCAGAGATTTCAGAGGTATATGAATTATGGGGAGGACACTGGCACCATGGATGTTCCAGTGCAGAAGGAAGCGCCCTCTATCGTCTTGGAGCATGTGCATTTTTCTTATCCCGGTGCAGAGAAAGAGGTGCTATCAGATATTAGCCTGCAGATACGGGCGGGGGAGAAGGTGGCCATCGTGGGCGTAAACGGTGCAGGGAAGACGACCCTCATGAAGTTAATCTGCGGCTTGCTCCATCCTACTAGTGGAAGGATTCTGCTAAATGGCGTGGATATGGAGACCATGGAGGCAGAGGAGCGATATGCGTGGTTTTCCTGCACCTTTCAGGATGTGCAGTTTCTTCCGGTTTCCATCCGGGAGAATATTTCCCAAGAAATTCGGGATATTGCCTCTGTTCGTGAAAATATTTCTCAGGACAGAGCTTCCACTGGAAAGGATGAGAAAATTTGGCATTGCCTGGAACAGGCGGGCATTAGAAAGGAAATTGAGGATTTGCCTAAAGGATTGGATACATTGCTGGAAAAGAATATCAATGAGGATGCCACGGATTTTTCTGGGGGCCAGCGGCAGAAATTGATTCTTGCCAGGGCACTGTACCGGAATGCGGGGGTCTTGATTCTGGATGAGCCCACGGCTGCGCTGGATGCTTTGGCAGAAAATGAGATTTATGAGAAATATGCGGAGTTTGCCAGAGGAAAAACTTCTTTCTTCGTATCCCACCGTCTGTCCAGTACTAGGTTTTGCGACAGAATATTACTGCTAGACGGAGGAAATATTGCAGAGGAGGGAACTCACGACGAGCTTTTGGCGGCAGGGGGCATCTATGGGAAGATGTTTGCCATGCAGAGCAAATATTATCAGGGGGGTGAGAAGGAATGACAGAGGAAAAGATTCGGTTAAGGGATGCCATAAAAATCAATCTGAGGGGGTTGTTGTTGCTTTACTCCCTGGTGCCGGGTAATATGTTTATGACGGGATTGTTTATTGTGGTTGATGTGGTTTGTTCCTACTGGGATTATTTTTTCCTGGCAAAGTTTGTCAATGACGTGGTATTGGGAAGTTCCAGGGAGGTTTTGGTGTGGGATGTGATTTTGGTGACCATTGGCCGGACGCTGATCAACTATTTGTTTAATTCGCTACAGAAGTTTTGGTTTTATTCCGGTTCTAATTCTTGGGAATTGCCAAATGCCCATTTGAATGAGAAAATGATGTCTATGGATTATGAATATATGGAATCAGAGTCTATTCACAATAGGCGACGGGATATCGATGCGATGGTGCGGCATAACGGCGGGGGCGTGTGCAAGTTGTTCTGGCTGGCTACGCCAGTTGTGGAGAAGGTGATTCAGATGTTGGTGGCATTTGGCTACACGGCATATCTTGTCAGCCGCAGTTTTGTGGCCTTCTCGGTGGAACCGGTGAAGGCGGTGCTGTTTGTTGGCACCTTTTCTCTGGCCTTCGCAGCGCTTCTGATGCTTAGTACGAAAAAGAATAAGGTGGCGGAGGAAAAAATGTATCGCTATGGGGAGGCCAATGTGCCAAATGACCGCCAATATGAGTTTTATACCACGGAGTATATGGAAAAGGGGGAGTGTGGAAAGACGATTCGGATGTTTCATCAGCAGAATCTATTGTCCTCCCATTTTGAAAAGCTCATTGAGACAATCCATGGAAATATTGACAAAATGAGCAGGGAAGACCAGAAAAGAAATGTGTGGGTGGGAGCGGTGGAGGCTCTTGTGTCGGGCCTAGTGTACTTCCTCCTGGCGGTAATGGTATCCAAGGGGGCGATTCTGGTGGGAAGCATCTGTCTGTATGCGGGGTGCATCATCAATTTTCTGTATCATTTTCGCTATTGTTTGGTGCAGTGGGTGGAGCTTTCTGCCAATACGAAGTATGTGAAGATGTATCTGGATTTTCTGGATATCCCCAATAAGAAGTATGAGGGAACGCTGCCGGTGGAAAAGCGGGATGATGATCAGTTTACCATAGAGTTCCGCCATGTGTCTTTTCGCTATCCCGGCTCTGACCAGGATGTACTAAAGGACTTTTCCATCAAGTTCCGGATCGGGGAGCGGCTGGCGGTAGTGGGGAAGAATGGTTCAGGGAAGACCACATTTATCAAACTGCTGTGCCGCCTGTATGACCCCACGGAGGGGGAGATTCTGCTCAATGGCATTGATATCCGCAAGTATGATTACCGGGAATACCTTTCACTGTTCAGCGTGGTATTTCAGGACTTTAAGATTCCTGCCCTGCCTTTGGGAGAAAATGTGGCTGTTTCCACAGAATATGATGCCCAAAGGGTGGAGTTGGTGCTGGAGCGGGTTGGATTGGGGGAGCTTCTCCAGAAAATGCCCGCTGGACTGAATACTCCCCTGTACACGGATTTTGATAAAAATGGCGTGGATATTTCTGGGGGCGAGGCACAGAAGGTTGCTATCGCCAGAGCGCTTTACCATGATACCCCTTTCGTGATTCTGGATGAGCCCACAGCGGCGCTGGACCCGCTGGCAGAATATGAAATCTATTCTCATTTTGATGATTTGGTGGGGACGAAGACGGCAGTATATATTTCCCATCGCCTGTCCAGCTGCCAGTTTTGTAATGATATTCTGGTGATTGATGGGGGAAAGGCAGTGCAGAGGGGGAATCATGAGGAGTTGGTGAAGGATCAGGAGGGGTTGTATTATACACTGTGGAATACCCAGGCCCAGTATTATCAGACGGAAGGGTAGCTGCAACCTGCTGGCAGAGAGCAGGCAGATACAAAAAGAACCCCAGATGAACTACAGACTAGAGCATGTCTCCTTTCTAATATTTCGGAGGACAAGCACAAATTCTTTGTGGAACATTATAATATGAGTAATATCATTGATCAGAATCATATGTTTCATAATGTAATCTATGGATGCTTGGATTGTGAAAATGCTACCGATGAAATAAGAAAGGGGAACGGAATGACAAATGAGGTAAACTGGAATGAACGGTTTAATATTGGAGTGGACGTGATTGACAAAGCACACCAGAAACTCTTTTCCATTGTACGCAGGCTGATCGTCCTCAGCCAGGATGAAAGGAGTAGCCGATGGGCATGTGCTGAGGGGATTAAGTATTTTAAATACTATACGATGAAGCATTTTGCAGAAGAAGAGGAGTATATGCGCTCCATCGGATACAGCGGTTATGAGATGCATAAGCGTCTGCATGACAATCTGCGGGATATGACGCTCCCGGCTCTGGAAAAGGATTTCATAGCTTCGGATTATTCCCAGGAATCTATTCAGCATTTTTTAGGAATTTGCTTTGGATGGCTCACGGGGCATATCATGGTGGAGGACCGCACCATTACGGGAAGGATTGCCAATAAATGGAATGAGGCGAACATGGGGAAGGAAGCGGGTAAGATGGAGGATGTGGTGTCTTATGTGATGGAGGAGGTTTTCAAGCTGCAGACAGAGATTGTCAGCGAGCATTATTCTGGGGAGGATTTTGGGAAGAGTATTTATTATCGCTTGTCATATAGGGTGGGGGATCGCAATGTGGTGCATGTTTTCCTGGCATTTGAGGAGGGGCTTATGATGTGGGCTGTGGGGGAAATGCTGGGTGTGCAGATTAAGAAGGTGGATCGGATCGTGGTCAATGCCGCCAAGCAGCTTTCTCTGCAGCTCATCAACCGAATAGGCGTGTATTTTGGCGTGACGGAGAAATATCATTTTGAAAAGGTGTATCTTCTGACCAAGGAGCAGTTCGAAAAGGAATTTGCCGTGGGATACCCGTATTATAGTCTATTGTTTGACACGGGAAAGGGGTATTTTGCCTTCTGCACGAAGCTTCACCAGGAGACGGAGCTGCACTAGAATGAATGTGATCGACAAGGCAAAAAAATTTGGAATAGCCACTTAACTTTTTGCTTTTAAGGGAGAAAACAGGTGAGAAAGAAATTTATTTCCAACTCATCTGTTTTCTGTTTATGGGAAAACGGAACGAACCTTGACAATTTCGTACACCATTTATCAGGCACATTTGTAAGAACTTTGTAAGAACATCTTGTTTTAATAGGAGTATTAAATGATTATTAAGCAAGGAGTGATGGAACAATGAAGATACTTGAAGTGGAGAATGTGTCTAAGTATTATGGAAGTGGGGAAAACCTTGTCAGGGCGGTTGACAGGATTTCTTTTTCTGTTGAAAAAGGGGAATTTGACCAGACAATGATTGTTGGGGAGGGGGTGGGGCGTAATGTTTGAAAATACAAATAAAGATTTTCCAATTGAAATTGTAAATGGCAGGATGGAGCAGGAAGCTTTTGAAATGGAAATCTCTGGTCTTTTGACAGTCCTTTTGAAAGACGGAAGGATTATGAAGAGATTTATACAGCAGAAAATTTTCCTGATGTTTATAATCCAGAATTAAAGGATATTTCCAGTATTATTTATGTCAAACTTGAAGGTGTGACAGCTTTTTCACCAGTAGACGAAATAGAAGAAAAAATTGCCAGCCTGAATCAGGCAGTGCAGAGGAAGGGAATTATACTGAATGTAGAAATGGAGGCGGAAGATGAAATTACAGCAGCCGTTGTTCTCCTGCTGTTAGTTATGCTCTGTGGATTTTTGCTGATTTATAATATTTTTCGAATCTCTGTTATTAGTGATATTCATTTTATTGTATTTGCTGTTGCATTTTCCGTTATTACTGTGTGGGTGAGCAGCAGAACAGCAGTATCTCTGGCAAAGAGGATATCTCCGACAGAGGCTTCCAGATTCCATTCTTCGGGGAAGATGAAAAGAATATTTGCCATGCTTTCTTTTGCTCTTGGGGGAACTTTATGCTGTGCCATATTTACTGTATTTACCGGATATGATACAGAATGGATGGTAAAGCGGGAGAATGAATCTGATTTTGTTGTTGAACAGTGGCATTCCAAACAGCTTATGGATGAACCATATGAACCGATGACGGAGGAGTTTGTTCAGGGCATACGTGATCTTGATTTTGTAAAAGAAAGTTATTTGTTTTACCGTGCTCGGAGTGCAAGGTGTGATAAGATGAAACAAAATGGCATATTTGGTGAATCCATGGGAGAGGTTAAAATGGAAGGGCATTATAAGGAGATTATGAAAAAGGAATTTCAGGAGCTGGGGCTTGAAAAAGAGGACTGGGATTTTTTGGTTGAAGAGGGCAGGGCAGAAACAGGGATTGTAGGGATGGAGCCGGATGCACTGGATATGGAAATGGAGAATGTAGATATTTTAGATGGAAAAGCGGATGTCCGCCTGTTTGCATCAGGTGATTATCTGATTTACCAGCCATTTGCCATTCCGCCTGACAGGAAGAAAAAAGATTATTTGAAATATGGAATGAAAGCAGGAGACAAAGTTACAGTATCTTTTTGGAATTCTGACCTTTTGGAATATCAGACAAGGACTTTTACCATAATGGCGGTGGTAATGAAGAAGAACGATAATTATGCGGGTACTATGTGTGATGGCGGCGTCCAGTTTATAATGCCTGACAGGGTATTTAAAGATGTTTATAAGGATTCTGCAAAGAAGATGATTAGCGCATTGCGTATGAATACATCAGGCAGGAAGCCGGAAATGGAGCAGAAAACAATTGACCAGATGATTAAGGAAAACTTTAATTTTCAGATACAGTCAGGTTCCCGATATAAAACACGTCAGGAGGAGGAGAAGAAACGTGTGCAGGAATTGTATATTGGGATTTTGTTTGGATGTATTGTTGCCATGATTGGGATAGTCAATATTATCAATACACTTGTTACAGATGTTGTGTCAAGGAAGCTTGAATTTTCGACGATGCATTCAATAGGGATGACGAAGCTCCAAATGGCAGCAAAAATATGCCTGGATGGTATGAGGATGGTTTTGGCAGAGAAATGATGCGAATATTGTTCTATTACGGTAATATCATTCCTTGTATAATGTGGCAAATGGATTAAACTGGATTTGTTAAGCATAAAAGAATATTGGTCATCGATATGATAGAAAGCGAGGAATTGAATATGAGAAAAAGGTTGGTTACCCTAGTGTTAGTGGCGGCTTTAGGTGTCAGCAGCTTGAGCGGATGCGGTTCTGCTGATACAGATAAACAGGATTCGTCCAGCAAAGCAGCGACCGGTTCTTCTGATGAAGCAGAATCTTCCAGTGAGGCAAAGACGACAGCGGTATCATTAATTCGTTCTGGAAATCCAGATACGGTTCCTTTAAATGGGGATGATATTTATATGGAAGAAGATACCTTCTCTTATGTGAAAATTGCGACAATATGGGATCCAGAGCTGACGCTTTATAATGCGGAAACATTTGTACAGGATTCTAAAGCAATTGCAGTAACTTTTGAAGTGAGTAATATGGATGTAGATCCATTGACCTGTTATTGGAATTATATGGTGGTAGATGCTGATGAAAATGAAATTGCTTGCTGGGATACAAAATATGAGACGGATGACATAGAGATTATGGGGGATGGAACATATCAGATTGTTTTTGATTGCAGTAAGGTAGAAGGAGGCGCAGTAGCAGGAATAAAATTACTGCAGCTTGTATTTCCGACAAAAAAGGCAGATACAACAATGCAGGTGAAGGTTACCGATGCTGTATGTATCACGGACGAGGCAGAGCTTGGCACTAGTACAGTGTTGCATTAATAATCGAGTAATATGTACCTGCTCTTTGCGCCAGTACAGCGTTGTCGTCAGTCAACAATGCCACCGCATTGCCTCCTTCCTCCGCCTTGTCCTGACACAAATATCAAGCACCTATTACTTCAAAATTAATGCAACACTGTACTAGTTAAAGACAGGGAAAGTAAATTAGCGATAGGCAAAAAGGAAAAGAAAGCGGTTTATAATGCTGCAAAGGCAGGAAATAGCCACGGACCGGCACAGGGAGATTATGATATAAGAGACTGGGAAGTTGTATCATTGCCACATGACTGGGCAGCAGGACAGCCTTTTTCAGAAGAAAATGTTGCGGATTGGGGGTACAAGCCGAAAGGGAAAGGGTGGTATCAGAAATCCTTTCTATTGCCAGAAGATGCAAAGGGCAAAACTTTATTCATTGAATTTGAAGGAGTTGCTACGCATGCAATAATCTATTTTAATGGTTCTTTAGTAGCAAGGAATTTTAATGGATATGCTCCATTTATGGTAGAAATTACGGATTTGGCGCTGTTTGGGACAGTGCCGAATGTACTTGCTGTTTTTGTAGATGCCACAGTCTGGGAAGGCTGGTGGTATGAGGGGGCAGGAATTTACCGCCATACATGGCTTCATATTTTAAGTCCTATTCATATTCGGGAGGGTGGCGTGCTTGTACATCCAGTGGAGCAGGAGGATGGATCATGGAATGTAGAGACAGAAATGGAATGCTGCAATGAAACAGAGCAGGAAACAGAGATTTCGCTTTATGCAGAGCTTCATTTGCAGAATAGTGAAAAAGAAGAGGGACAGGAGGGAGGATTTTCTGTTATAACCTGTCTGCAACAGGGAATACATAAAATTAGCCATTCTTTTATTGTGGAAAATCCACTTTTATGGGATATTGACAGTCCTGTACTCTATGAGCTGACAGTCACTGCGTTGCTTGGAGAAGTTATTGTGGATAAGGTGAAGACAGTGTGTGGTTTTCGGACAATTGCGATAGATGCAGAGAAGGGATTTTATCTGAACCATCGCCAGGTGAAGCTGTTTGGTACCTGCAATCATCAGGATTTTGGTGGGCTTGGTGTTGCTGTGCCAGATAATTGGTGGGAATATAAAATTGAGAAATTAAAGGAAATGGGAAGTAATGCGTACCGATGTGCCCATGGCATGCCGTCGGATGCGCTGATTCTGGCATGTGACCGTTTAGGAATGCTGGTTATGGACGAAAACAGGAATTTTGATACTTCTGAAGATGGGATGAGGCAGTTAGAAACGCTTTTGCGCCGTCATAGAAATCATCCAAGTGTTGTGATGTATTCTATTATTGTAACAGGCGCAATGCATGGAGGAATCTAGGCAAAAGAAAATGCGGCATTGGAGTTAGAGGTCTGTGGGATAAATTATCAGATTGGAATTTATGATGTATTTCACAAGGAGCGCCCAGAGATTCCAATCGTTGCAACAGAAGCAACTTCAACGTTTGGAGTCCGTGGCTGTTATGAGACAAGAAAAGAGTATAATGAGATTGCAAGCTATGACGAAGAGGCATCCGATTGGGGCAATACAGTGCGGGACACCTGGAAGGCTGTAATGGAGAGGGATTTTGTATCTGGCGCTTTTATGTGGACTGGCTTTGACTATTTGGGAGAGCCTTCCCCGCATGTCTGGCCAAGTGTTTCTTCCTTTTTTGGGATGCTTGACCTCTGTGGTTTCCCAAAAGATGGATATTACCTTTGTAAGGCGATTTTTTCCAAAGAACCAGTCTGTCATGTGCTGCCGCATTGGAACCATGCAGGGAAAGAAGGCGAAATCATACGGGTGATGTCACATACAAATTGCGAGGAGGCAGAGCTTTTTGGCAATGAAAAAAGCGCTGGGGGAAGAATAATCGATTTGTTTGAACAGGCTATCTGGGAAGTGCCATATGAGCCGGGTACAATTCGTCTGGTTGGTTATCAGAAAGGAAAGATAGCAGCAGCTTCAGAAAGGAAAACGACGGGTACTGCCGCCAATCTGCAGATGTGCCCATGGCGGGAAAATATTGCAGGAAATGGACAGGATGCAATGCCTGTGGCAGTTGTTGCGGTGGATGCAGAGGGGCAGGAAGTGCCAGATGCAGAAAACATGCTTCAGATTACGGTAGAAGGCGGTATATTACTGGGCGCATGCAATGGCAATCCGAACTGCCATGAAGATTTATTTTCTTCACAAAGAAGCCTGTTCCATGGCCGTTGTCTGGCAGTAATCTGCCCGGAGCCTTTTGCGGAGACAGTTACTTTGTCTGCAAGGTCTGTGACAGGAGAGAAGCTTTTATCTGGAAGTGTTACAATTCCAGTTGCTTCATGTGGACAGATTCCGTCTGTTCCTTCGGTGACAGAACATTATTTAATACAGTGGAAAATAACGGCTAATGTTTTTTTAGAAAGGCCAGATGTCATGCAGAAAGTGGAGGAATTTGATATGAATTCCTGGGAGGATATATGGGTTGGCCAAGAATATGGAGTATCGAAAAAGTTGGAAAATGCACAGGGGATGTATGCGATTTATCGTACGAAAACGACGATTGTACCGCAGATGAACGGGCATAGGGCAGTGCTGTATTTTTATTCTGTCTGGGGCAACTGTGAATTCTATATTAATGGAATAGAGCGTGGAGAGTGTAAACATCTTTGGACAGAAGCGTATAGTATTCCTTTGAAAGAGGAGGAGGCAGGGGAGGCAGAAATCCGTATTTTAGTACAAAGCAATAATACAGGCGCAGGATTGCATTCGCTTGTTGTAATTCGATAAAATAGAAAACAAAAGCTGCTGTTTTTGCACCGCCAGACGGCATAGCCGGATGGCTTTTCGCATGATGTTTAAAATAGCCGCAAATAGTAACGTCACAAAAAGCGCACCAGCAAAGTTGGTGTGCTTTTTGTTGTATTTTACCAGAATCCTGTGTATAATATGTGAGGAACTTTTGGAACTGTAAATAATTAATTTGACCAACTTGCTTGCCTGCTTTTTCAAATTATTTAGGCCGCAAAGGGTGTGGAATGGAGGATTGATATGATAAAGAGCAGAAAAAAATGGATATCACTTTTTATGACGGGAATATTAGTAACAGGATGTTTGATAAATCCGATGGCAGCAGAGGCGAAAAGGAAAAAGGTAGATTTGAATGGAACATACCATGCCGCACTTGGGATTTCTACAGCAACCAGCCTTTGGATTAACCGGAATGCTTATTATTCAAAAAAAGCAAATGTATATTTTGGAACGGATCAGTGGAACATGTTAATGTCAGAAAACAGTGAAACGGGTGAACCGGAAGAACACAAGGGGAATTTTACTGATGTGGTAATTAAGGGAAATGGAACCTATACTGTAAAATTAAAAAAAGCTGATTTTGAAGGAGAAACGACAATCAACATACTGCATGTTGCTACGGATATTCCGGCGAATAACAAGATTAAATTTTCCAATGTATCAGCAAAAATTAATGGTAAAACAATTGTTACCTTTGATGAGCCATATATGGAAGAGAAAGAACAATATCTTTCAGCCGGTATGGATATTATATTGATGAATCACCAGCGCAAGGAACTGGTACAGCAGCTTTCAGGCCGCGGGGTGAAAGAAAGCAGTGCAAATGGTTACGATTTATTAACTGGAGCGGGTAATGATACAGTGGAAGTAAAGTTTACAGTAGATGGATTTAACTATGATAAAGGAAAGAAACAAACAAAAGAAGTGGAACCAACACCCACACCGACACCAGAAGTGGAAACGGAAGAGCCGGTGCCAACAGTAGACGTTAGTTCGCCCAAACCAGATTCCGTAGATTCAGAGGAAAAAAATTCTGGCGTAACAAAAAATACCCCAACAGCAAGCGTCCCAATTATTGCCGTGGTCGTGACAGCAATTGCCTTCTGCGGGGTTGTGATTGTGATTGTAAACAGCAGAAGCAGGAGAAAATAAACCAGTTCTATTGCACTGAAAGATATTTTTTGCTATGATAGTTGCTGATTTTTAGTATAGGATTTGATACAGAAAGGATGAGACACATGAAAAAGACACCATTTGTCACAAAGGAACAGATTGAGAGAATTAACAAGGACTATCCGACACCGTTTCATATTTACGATGAAAAAGGAATCCGTGAGAATGCACGCAGGTTAAAACAGGCATTTTCATGGAATAAAGGCTTCCGGGAATATTTTGCGGTAAAGGCAACGCCAAATCCGTTTATCCTTAAAATTTTACAGGAAGAGGGATGCGGTGTAGACTGTTCTTCCCTTACTGAGTTAATGATGTCAGAGGCATGTGGCTTTACTGGTTCTGATATTATGTTTTCTTCAAACGTTACGCCAGAAGAAGAATATAAAAAGGCAAAGGAATTAAATGCATTTATTAATTTAGATGATATTACCCATATTGATTTTCTGGAAAAAGCGGCAGGAATTCCAGAGACAATTTGCTGCCGTTTTAATCCGGGCGGGCTCTTTAAAATGGGAACAGATATTATGGATAACCCAGGAGATGCGAAGTACGGCATGACAAAGGAACAGTTGTTTGAAGCAGTAAAACGCTTAAAAGAAATGGGGGTAAAACGTTTTGGAATCCATTCTTTTCTCGCAAGTAATACTGTGACAAATGAATATTATCCAACACTTGCCGGAATTCTTTTTGAGCTTGCTGTCGAAGTACAGGAAAAGACAGGCGCAGAACTTGCTTTTGTAAATCTTTCTGGTGGTGTTGGTGTGCCATATACGCCAGACAAAGAACCAAATGATATTGCGGTGATTGGCGAGGGAGTACGTAAGCAGTTTGAAAAAATCATGGTGCCTGCCGGTCTTGGCGATGTGGCTGTTTTTACGGAACTGGGACGCTTTATGCTGGCTCCATACGGCGGCCTTGTGACGAAAGCAATCCATGAAAAGCATATATATAAGGAATATATTGGCGTGGATGCCTGTGCTGTTAACCTGATGCGCCCAGCAATGTACGGGGCATACCATCACATTACAGTGCTAGGGAAAGAAAATGCGCCATGTGACCACAAATACGATGTGACAGGTTCTCTTTGTGAAAACAACGATAAATTTGCCATTGACCGTATGCTTCCGGAAATTAAAATGGGAGATTATTTGTTTATCCATGACGCAGGCGCACATGGTTTTGCGATGGGATATAATTATAATGGGAAGCTCAAATCAGCAGAATTATTGCTAAGAGAAGATGGAAGTGTGCAGATGATTCGGCGTGCGGAAACGCCAGAAGATTATTTTGCGACATTTGACTTTTTGGGGATATTTAAAAAATAATAAATGATGCTAAAGTATTCTTGGATTTTTCCGATAAATATTATGATAAGATAAATGAAGGAAGCAAATTAGTGACTGAGGAAAAACAACACAGTTACACGGATGTAGGTGGTGATAAGAATGAGAGTAGATGCTATAAATCACGTAAGCCAGTTGTATAAACCTGCAAATACTCAGAAGACAGGTAAAGCAGAAGAAGTAAAGAAAAGAGATGCTTATGAAATATCCCGGTCTGCTAAGGATTATCAGGTTGCAAAGAAGGCTGTTGCGGAAGCGGATGATGTCAGAGAAGAAAAAATTACACAATTAAAAGAAGCATTGGCCTCTGGTGCGTATAATGTTTCTTCACAGGAGATTGCAGAAAAGATTGTCAGCAAATATTTTGATCTCTCTATTTAGCAGTAGGAACAGTGCAGCACAGTGCTTGCGTTTGTTTATTGCGTAATGCTGGACAGTCTGATTATAAGTATAAGAAGTGAGGACAAAGATTGGCAAGTTTAATGGAAGAACTTTTCACTGCGTTAGATGGTGAAAAAGAGATTTATGAGCAGCTCATTCCAATTTCTGAGGAAAAAACAGAAGTTTTAATACGAGGTGAATTAAAAGAACTGGAAAAAGTAACTCAGGAGGAGCAGCGGCTAATTGAAAAGGCAAGTGCCCTCGGGAAGAAGCGGGAGCAAGTGATTGCCAATATAGGTCTGGTGTTGAACAAGGATGCAGCTACACTGGATTTAAGTACTTTGGCAGATTTGATGGCAAAGCAGCCGGAGGAAAAAGAAAAACTGGTACAGCTTCATGATTCCCTAAAGGTAATTATGAGACGGTTGGTTGATATAAATGAAAAGAATAAAAAGTTGATAGAGAATTCCCTTGAAATGATAGAGTTCAATATGAATTTTATTCAAAGTACACGGATGTCGCCAGGGGTAAATAATTACGACCGTAATGCAACATCAAAATATAGCGCAGGATACAGTCCTGGCGGTTTTGATGCAAAACAGTAATTATTCCGGGCCGGAAACGGTCCGGGTTGGATAGCCCTAAAAGGATATCCGTGTTTTTGTTGCTTTAAAAAGTACGGTAATTTTAAAAAGTACCGTTTGTTGGTAATATAATAGACAGAGTTAGTTGTGTATCTGTATCATGGGATACACGGAAATGGAGAGCATATGAGTTTATTTACAAGTTTTAATGCCGGGGTGTCCGGGCTGAAAGGTGCTCAGTCGGGGCTGAATACGACTGGACATAATTTTGCGAATACAAAGACGCCAGGATATACCAGACAACAAAATATTAATACAGATATGTATTATAATACGTTACGGGTAACGGCAAAATCTACCCTTCAAACTGGTTATGGTACATCGGTTGCTGATATACGCCAGATTCGGGATATATTTTTGGACGAAAAATACCGTATGGAAGTGGGTCGTCAGACGTTCTATGATGTGCAGGTGACGACGGAGCAGGAAATTGAAGATGTACTTGGCGAGATGGAGGGGGTTGAGTTTTCGGAGGCGTGGCAGACGCTCTGGGGTACAATAGAAACTCTTTCGACAAATCCGGAAGAAATCACAAAACGGGAACTGTTTCTTTCACAGGCAGAAGCGTTTTTGGATACTGCGAAAGATGTTTATGATGCATTGAAAAGTTACCAGATTAATTTGAATACTCAGATTCAGTCCCAGGTAAATAAGATAAATGGAATTGCTGATAAGATTGCAGAACTAAATGAAGTGATTGCCAAATGTGAGGCGTCAGGCCAGGAAAATGCAAATGACTATCGTGATGCCAGAAATCTGCTGCTTGATCAACTGGCTGAGTATACGCCATATGATTATTATGAGTCGAATGGACAGGTGTGCGTCCGTGTGAACAATTTTCCACTGGTAGACGGAAATTATGTAAATCACATGAAATGTGAAAAGATGGAAATCAGGGAATATGATCCGACATGTGATCCGACAAGTCCGAAGTATAATCCTCAGAAGGATCCTACCAAACCGAACTATAATCCCAATTTAGCTCTTTCTGATTCCAAAGGATATGTGTTAAAAGAAGGTTCCCCGATGCTTAATGTAGTGTGGGAAAGGGGCGGCAGAGAAGTTTATGATATTGACCGCCCGTATACATCAACGGATCAGTCTGATGTTGGTTCGCTTCAGGGAATATTGGTGGCGCGTGGTAAACGGTTTGGGTATTATACAGATATCGTACAGGCAACAGAACTAAAAGCTGTTAAAGGGACTCCATTAGAGCAGAAACTGTTACAGGAATATAACAATACAGTAGGAAACTGCATTTTGGAACGTGTGGAAGCACAGCTTGATTTGATGATTCACAAGGTTGTGACCACGATTAATGATATATTTGCACCTAATGTTGATGTGAATTTAACAGGTATTACGGGAACGGATGCAAATGGTAATCCTCTTAATCTTACAAATGCAAAGGTTTTGGATATCAACCGTTGTCCGGTAGGGACAGATGATGATGCTACTCCAGGTACAGAAGTCTTTTCCCGTAAAACGCAAGAACGCTATACAATATATGAGGTGGCAACTCCTGTTTATTTAACGGATGCGAATGGAAATCAGGTTCTTGATGATAATGGCAATCCAATTGCGCTGACAAAGCCTGGGACGGATGCGGCTGGAAATCCAACAAATTTATTGTATGTATACAATGAAGAAGACAAGGATGAACGTGGTTCGCTATACACAATACAGAATCTTGTATTCAATGATAAGTTAAAATCAGATTACTCCTATTTGCCAGTAATGGGTAATCCGGCAGAGGGTAAGACAGGAGAATATGACTATGACCTGTTCCATAGGATGTTTGCTTCGCTGCAGGTGAGAGATGTTACCCTTGATCCAAATGCACTTGCGACGTATGGGGTGGAAGATTATTATCAGGTAATGGTTAACTCGATTGGAACACAGGGGAATGTCTGGATTGGTGTTTTAGAGAATCAAACAAGGGAAGTAGAAGAAGTTGAAAATAAGAGGCAGCAGATTTCTGGTGTAGCTACAGAGGAGGAAATGACGTTTATGCTGATGTATCAGCATGCATATAATGCTTCTTCTCGTTATATTACAGTAATAGATCAAATGTTACAGCATTTGATTGAACGGTTAGGCTGATAGATTGGAGGAAATAATATGGCATCAACATTTTTTGGATTGAATATAGCACGTTCGGGAATGAGTACTTATAATGCGTGGTTGAATACAACAGGACATAATATAGCGAATGTAAAGACACCCGGTTATTCTAAACAGGTAGTAAATCAGGCTGCAACGATTCCAATTTCGTACAAGACCTCTTATGGAATGACAGGTTCCGGAGTAGAAGCAGTAAGCATTACCAGTGAACGTGATGTGTATTATGACGCAAAATACCGTGATACAAATTCTGTTTTTGGGAAGTATGAGACACAGATGTATTATATGCAGTCTATTGAAGACTATCTTTTTGCAAGGGATGAGACGAGTGGCGCAATGACAAATTCGTTGAATAAGTTTTTTGAGTTGCTGTCAGGGCTTCGCACAAGTAACGTTTCTGATGCGACAGCAAGGACAGAGGCGGTTGGTTATGCAGATACATTGACGTATTATATCCGGCAGGCAGCAAACAGCCTGCAGGATATGCAAAAAGATATCAATACAGAAATTGGGGCTACAGCAGAAAAAATTAATTCCTATGCCGAGCAGCTTACTTATTTGAATAAGCAGATTGCTACAATAGAAGTTGATGGTACAAGAGCAAATGATTTGCGTGACCAGCGTGCTTATATTCTTGACAAACTTTCGGAACTTGTTGACATTGATGTAGTGGAAAAAGAGCCGGTTGGCAGTATGGGGCATGCACAGTTTATTGTGACAGTTGGCTCTGCAGTTCTTGTTGATACCTTTGAGTTCAATACACTCAAGTATGAGGTAATGGATACAACTGCAAATCAAAATGATGTTGATAATATTTATAATTTAAGGTGGAGTAATGGACAGGATTTTGGGATTCACGAGACTGGCATAGGCGGAAAACTACAGGGGCTTTTTGAAGTGCGTGATGGAAATAATGGAGAGGTATTTAAAGGGAAGGTAACGGGGGCAACAGCATGTGTGACTGATGCAACTGGTGCGATTACTACACCTGCAACATTGAAAGTGACAGGAACTAATGAGATTGCAAATTCCTTGTTTAAATTGGATATTCCAGAGAGGGATGGCGTTATTGAAATTGGAAACTCACGTTATGAATATGATTCTTTTGAAGTAACAACAGGAGTAGATGCAAATGGCAATTCTGTTTATGAGTATACTTTTACTTTAAAAGGCGCACTTGATAATGCCACAGCAACAAGCCTTACTAATACGAAACCTTCCATGCAGGTCGGGGATGCAGTGGATTTTAGAGGAATTCCTTACTATATGTCACAGCTTAATGAATTTATACGAAAGTTTTCTTATGAATTTAATAAAGTGCAGGTGGATGGATATGATTTAAATGGTGATAAGGGAAAAGAATTGTTTGTTGGAAAAGATAAGGCATCTGGAGTAGAAATGTCTTTTGGTACAGGCAACATTGTGGAAGATCCCAGATATGGCAATCTTGTAAACTATACATTTAATACTGCAGATTCGGCAAAAGGTGTGTTCTCTTATTATTCACTTACTGCTTTAAATACATCCATTAATTCTAAGATTGTTGGAAATGGTAGTTTGTTAGCATGTTCCGACTCCAATGAACCAGGTCAGGTGTCTAATAGTGGGAATCTGGAAAGAATGTTGAATTTGCAATTTGACAAGACGATGTTCCATCAGGGAGAACCGGCTTCCTTCTTACGGGTGGTAACTACAACGGCAGGTGTTGATTCCCAGAAGGTATTGTCGGCTGCTGGCAGTGCAGAGAATATCAGGGATGCAATTGATCTTAGACGTCTGTCACAATCAGGAGTTGATGAAGATGAAGAGGGGCAGAGCCTGATTATCTGCCAGAATCTGTTAAATTATCAATATAAAGTATTATCGGTGATGAACGAGGTTCTTGATAAATTAATTAATGGTACTGCAGTATAAAGCAGTGCAGGAAAGGAGTAGTAGAATATGCGAGTTACAAATTCAATGATATCAAATAGTTCCCGTATCCATATTACAGCAGCTAAAAATGAGCTGATGAAAAGGGAAAACCAGTACACAACACAAAAAAAGATATTGAGGCCATCAGATGACCCGACTATTGCAATCCGTGCGTTGCAGCTTCGTACAACATATGGCAAGATTGTGCAATATGTAAGTAAAAATGTGAAGGATGCCATGGAGTGGATGGACACGACCGAAGGCGCATTGGAAAAGATTCAGGAAGGCCTGAGGGGAATTAAGTCCAGAATGGATTATGGTTCACAGGATTATCTGGGATTGGATGAAAGACATTCCGTGTTAGCTGAAATAGAAAAGATAGTAGAGGGAATCTTTCATGATAATGCAAATGCAGATTATGCTGGTAGATATATGTTTACAGGGTATCGGACAGATACTTCCCTTTTGTTTCCGACAGATACAAAGAATTTGGAATATGCGATAACAGAAGGCTTTAACAGTAATGATATTGGGACGATAAAGTATGTGTATAGAGATGAAACTTATATGAATACAAATGGCAGTGCGGGTACTGCTGCATCTGATCATGCTGGGCATCCTCCAACTCAGGATGTTGCATATCGCTTACAGTTGGCGTATAAGAACTGTTCAGATACCCCATCTGGGAATTTAAACTCTGGTTTTACTGGAACAGCGGCGATAGCTCTCACCTTAAAAGATAGCACAGGAAATCCTGTTACTTGGAATCCTGCATTGAATATAGTACAAAGATCGTCTTCCGATACTAATGCTTATAATGTGAAGGATCCTAACACAGGCGCACAAAATGTCATTTATATTCCAGAAACGGGTGAGGTTATTTTTTCAGAAGCTGTGTATCAACAGATTCAGGAACAATTCAGAACAGATCCAGAAAGCAGTTTAGATATCAAATATGAGAAGAGTGAGTTTGAAGATGGTGATATTCGTCCAGAGATGTATTTTGAATGTGATAGTTATGACACGGTAACAAAAAATTCTGTTCAGTATCGTTCTCCGGCTGGCCAGGAGATTAAATATGAGGTAAACTTTAGCCAGACTGCTACAGTAAATGTGCAGGCAAGGGATGCAATTGACACTGATATTTATCGTGCTCTTGATTATGTCAGACAAACCGTAGAAGCAATGGATGAAATAGAGAGGAAAATTAAGGATATAACAACTCAGATTAGCAATACGACGAAGCCAACAGAAATAGAAAATTTGAGTAAATTGAAAGAGATCTATGAGCAGGAGCAGAAGCTTCGTGTTGGATGCATGACGGAAGCTTTTGGCATGGGCCTGACAATGGTTGAAAATGCAGAAAAGTCCTTAAATGTTGCAGTGGCAGATTTAGGTGCCCGCATGAATCGTGTGAATCTGACAAATGATAAACTTTTGGATCAGAGTATTGATACCGAAGAAAAACTATCAAGTAACGAAGATATTGACCTTGCGGACGCTTATATAAATATGAATCAGGCGGATCTTTTATATCAGGCAGCTTTATCGGCTACAGCAAAAATTTTAGGAAATTCACTTTTAAACTATATTTAATGAAAGACTGGTGCATGTGGTCAGGTATACTGGGTGCATGCGCCAGTTTTGCTTTTTGGCTGGCGCACCAGCGCAGGCGGTGCGCTTTTTAATGGAGGTTAAGGTAAATATGAGGATAGATACAAGATATTTTGGGGAAGTTGAGATTGAAGAGGAGAAAATTCTGCATTTTGAACAGGGGCTTTTTGGATTTGAAGAATACAAAGATTTTACTGTTCTTTATGATAATGAAGGAGAAGAGGAACCTTTTTTTTCATGGCTTCAATGTGTGACTGAAAAAGGTCTTGCCTTTCCGGTTGTGAATCCTTTTAAAGTGAAAGATGATTATGATCCAATTGTAGAGGAAGCTTTGTTAGAGCCAATTGGAGAATGCAAAGCAGAGGATTTTCTGGTATTTTTAATGGCAACGGTTCCAAGTGATCCAAATCAGACAACGGTAAATATGAAAGCGCCTTTAATCATCAATACTTTGAATCGTCAGGGGATACAGCTTATTGTAGAAAATGAGGATTATTCCATTAAACACAGGGTAATACAGGAAAAAGGAAAATAGGAAGTGATTGGAGGAGAAAAATGTTAGCATTAGCCAGAAAGATTAATCAGTCGATTATGATTGGGAACGATATTGAAGTGACTTTGCTTGAAATAAAAGGCGACCAGATTAAGATTGGTATTAACGCACCCAAGAATGTACCGATTTATCGGAAAGAAATTTTTGTTCAGATACAGCAGGAAAATAAAAATGCAGGGCAGGAGGTGGATGTTTCAAAAATCCGCAATTTATTTAAAGGGTGATAATGGACAATACAATATGGCGCAAAAGCATTTTTATATTGTCCTCAGGTAAAGTATTTCTGTAATTTGCCGATATAAGTAATAGATTAGTATTAGTTATGCTTCGACATACGTTTTTATACACATGGAGGTGGAGAATATGGCAATGGATTCATATATGAAAGGAGTGGCGGGCAGTCCGGGAAATCAAGGGGTAGAAGTTAGACCGGCAGGAAAAGAGCAAAAAGCAGTAACTTCTGCGAATGATATGCAGAAAAATGTTGTGAAAAAACCTTCTGCACCAAAAAGCAGTATTAGAAAAACTCCTGTGAAAAAGAGTAGTATTAAAAAAACTCCTTTACCCAAGAGTAGTGTAAAAAAGGCTGTTGTATCAAACAATAGTGTGCAGAAAATGGATAAGGTGCAGGCAGACGGTGCGGTTGGAACAACAGAACAGGAGAACAAGGATGTTTTCATGGAGATGGAGAAAGAGCCAACGATAAGCACAATTGATTCTGCAATTTCAGCAATTAATGCGCAGATGTCCAAAACAAGGTGTGCTTATGCATATGACGAAGTTACAAAAAGAATTACAATTAAAGTGTATGATGATGAAACAGATGAGTTAATCCGTGAGGTACCTCCAGAAAAATCTCTGGATATTCTAAAGAGAGTCTGGGAAAGGACAGGAATCATGATGGATGAAAAATTTTAAGGAGGAATTATTATGGGAATTCGATTAACAGGTATAAATTCAGGAATGGACACAGATTCTATTGTTCAGGCATTGATGTCTGCACAAAGTTACAAAAAGACAAAAATAGAAGCAAAGAAGACAAAGTTAGAGTGGAAAAAAGAGCTTTGGAGTGAATTGAATACAAAGATTTACAATTTCTATACAAATTCTTTGAGCAAGATAAAATTGCAGGGGACGTTTAAGACAAAGGCTGCAACCAGTTCTGACAGCAGTAAAGTGACAGCTACGGCAACCTCATCGGCAGCAGAGGGGACATATAAAATAAATGTAAAGTCTCTGGCTTCTGCACAATATGTAACAAGCGGCAAATTGAATGGAGCGCAGGTAAGAGATGAGAATGGCAATGTAGTACCTGGTGAAAAGGCTAAAGTTTCTAAATCTACCAAATTGATAGATTTGTTAGATGCAAATGGAGCCACTTCATTTACAAAAGGCACACAGATTAAACTTTCAACAGAGAGTGGTAGGATGACTACACTTTTAGTTGATGAAAACACCAGCGTATCGGATTTTCTGACAGCGTGTAATGATGTGGGCTTGACTGCCAGTTTTGATGCGGATCAACAGAGATTTTTTATTAGTTCAGGTGCGAGTGGTAAAGAACAGGGATTTAAGATTTCCGCAACAGCACTGAGTCAGACCCAACAAGATACTATTTCTGCTTGGAAGAATGCAATTGGATATGACTATCTTTCCAGTGCAGACCAAAAAGCAGTCAGAGGAATTTTTGACAGCCTGCAGGCAGGATCAACTACTTATAATGATGTAAAAGATACATTGCAGTCATATCTTGACAAGAGCCAGAGGGCAGGAGTGACAGCGTATCATCAAAAGCAGTTGACAGATTCTTATAATGATTATTTTGACACTGATCCTTCTTCTGGAAAGAGGATATTGTCAGCAAAAGGTAAATTAGCGTTAGCAACATCTGACCCAACACTAGATCTATCGAATATGTCACCGGAAGATCAGGTGGCTGCTGCAGAGGCGATGGTGGCAAGTAAAGTAGCAACTGCCATGAGTGATCCGGCAATGCAGACTACCATAGAAAGCGAGATTACCAATGGAATTCCTGGAACGACGGATACTTTTCTGGCTGCCGGAGCCACAGCCAGGACAACGAATCTTGAAGCGGCGGTTAATAATTATGTGTCTGCTATGTCGACAGTTGCAGGTGGTGCGGCAGGACTTAGCGGTCTTGGGTTAGGTGAAGTGGATGGAACGGCAGTGGCTGAAAACTCTAATGCTACAGGGATGGTAGTAGTGGAAGCCAGTGATTCAGAGATTACTTTTAATGGGGCTACGTTGACAAGTTCAACTTCTACTTTGACAGTAAATGGTCTGACGTTGAATATTTTGGATACCACAGCAGGATCGGATATTTCTATTTCTGTTACGAAAGACACTTCCGCAATTTATGATGCGGTAAAGGATTTTATATCAGATTACAATGATATCCTTAAGACGATGAATTCGTATTATAATGCCGGGACAGCAAAGGGGTATGATGTTCTGACAGATGAACAGAAGGAAGCAATGACTGATGATGAAATCGAAAAGTGGGAGGATAAGATTAAAAGTTCCCTGCTTCGTCGCGATGATACATTGGGCGCAATTATTTCCAGCTTCAAGATGAATATGATGGGCGGTTATACGGCATCAGATGGAAAACAATATTCTCTGGCATCTTTAGGGATTTCGACTTCTGCAAAGAACTGGTATGAAGGTGGCCTGCTTCATATTAAGGGTGATGAAGATGACGCTGAGTATATGGACGAAGAAAATAAGTTAGAAGCAATGCTGACAAAAGATCCAGAACTTACCATGGAGATTTTGAATGGTCTTGCAGGAAATCTTTATACAGACTTACAGAAGAAGATGGCATCTACTAGTATGAGTAGTGCGTTGACATTTTATAATGATAAAGAGATGAATTCTCAGTTATCTGATTATAGCAAACAGATTACAGCCTGGGAAAAGAAATTGGCTTCTTTAGAGGAGCGTTACTATAAACAGTTCACGGCAATGGAGAAGGCGATGGCTTCTTTGAATTCACAGCAGAATTATTTCTCCAGTATGATGGGTTAAACCGGATTAGGCTGTTTACAAAATACAAGGAGGTATTTAAATGGCACAGTTGCGTAATGCGGCAGAGATGTATCAGCAAAATTCGGTCAAAACGGCCTCTCCTGCCAAGCTGACTTTGATGCTTTATGATGGGGCAGTTAAGTTCTGTAATATTGCATTAGAGGCAATTGAGACAGATAATATACAGAAGGCGAATGAAAATATTAAGAAAGTGGAAAATATAATTGTAGAACTGCGTGTAAGCCTGGATATGAAATATCCGGTGGCAAAGGAGTTCGATACAGTATATGATTATATTTATCGCAGGCTGGTAGAGGCAAATATGAAAAAGGATAAGGAGATTTTGCAGGAGGCTCTAAAGCATATTAAGACTATGCGGGAAACCTGGAAGGAAGTTATGCGTATTAATAATGTAACCTGATGTATATAGCAAATGATAACATAGGGTGATTTTCAAAGGCACTGGCATAAGCAGTGCCTTTGAGTGGTTTTTCGCCGGAAAAATGGAAAAATATTTTTTGTATTTATCAAAGGCACAGAAAATGTGGTTATGGAGGGATAGAATGGAAAATGATATTGGAGTATATGTTACTGCATTACAGACAGCATTACAGGACAAGCGTAGAATTATGAATGAACTCTTACGGCTGACACAGGAACAGGAACAGATTCTTGGCAAAAAAGAAATGGATGCAGAGGATTTTGAAAAGCTGCTACAGGAAAAGGAAGCGTGGATTAACAGAATTCAGGAATTAGATAAAGGGTTTCAGAATCTTTTTGATAAAATAGGTTCTTCTTTAAAGAAAAAAAAGCAGGAATATAAGAAGCAGATTTTGTTAATGCAGGAGGATATCCGGGCTATTACGGATTGTGGTGTGCAAATTGAGGCGTTAGAAAAGAAAAACAGAGATAGTTTTGCTGTTTTTGCGTCTGGAAAAAGAAAGGAAATCCGTGATTTTCGGATGAGTAAGAAAACGCTGGCGTCCTATCATCGGAACATGACCAATCAGCATCAGGAATGGAATACATATTTTATGGACAAGAAAAAGTAATTTTTATAAAAAAGGGTTAAGAAATAGAAAGGAAGCACCGATATATATTGTGTAACAAATAAGAAATGTTACATAACTGTAATAAACTCGTTATTATTCTCCTTTTTAGGAGTAATGATAAATTCTGAATCAAATTCGGGTACGGACGAAAATGATACAGGGGAGCAATTATTTTATTACCAGCGGCATGGATGCTGCTGAAATTTCAAGGAGGAATTTATTATGATAGTACAACACAATATGTCAGCGCTTAACACAAACAGACAGTTAGGCATCACAAACAAGGCACTCGCAAACACAACTGAGAAGTTAGCTTCTGGTTATAGAGTAAACCGTGCAGCAGATGATGCAGCAGGTCTTTCTATTTCTGAGAAAATGCGTGCTCAGATCAGAGGTCTTAACCAGGCTTCCAGAAATGCACAGGATGGTCAGTCTCTTATTCAGACAGCTGAAGGTGCTTTGAATGAGATCCACTCTGTACTTCAGAGAATGAGAGAGTTAGTAGTTCAGGCTTCTAACGATACTAACGTATCTGCAGACCGTAAAGCTATCGCTCTTGAGATTCGTGCTCTTACATCTGAGATCAATCGTATTGCTAGTCAGACAGAGTTCAACACAATGAAACTTTTGAACGGTTCTTTCGTAAATAAGGGTCTTCAGGTTGGTGCAAACTCAGGTCAGACAATCAGCATTAAGATTTCTGCTATGACAGCTGGAAAATTAGGTGTAACTGCTGGTGCAATCGCTGCTAAGATTTCTACAGCAACAAGCTACAAAGACATCACAAGCTTGATCAAGATTGTAAACTCTGCTCTTACATTAGTATCTCTGCAGAGATCTTATCTTGGTGCTTTACAGAACAGATTGGATCATACAATTGCTAACGCTGACAACATGGCTGAGAACTTACAGTCTTCTGAAAGCAAGATCCGTGACGTTAACATGGCTGATTCTATGGTTACGTATTCATCACAGTCTATTTTACAGCAGGCTGGTCAGTCAATGTTGGCTCAGGCAAATCAGGCTACACAGGGAGTACTTTCTCTGCTTCGCTAATTTTAGTTAGTGTACTACCAGAATGGGGCTGGCTTATTAGCCAGTTCCATTTTTTTAATCTATGGAAAATAATGGAATGTCATTTGGAGGTAAGTATGAGTCAGGAAAAAGAATTGATTATAGAAACGATTGATGATATCAGGGGAACAGTAGAATTGTTTTATCAGCAAAAACAGAAACAGGCATTAGGTCGTTTAGAAGCAACAATTGGAAAAATAACAATAGCTGTTGATACGTTGTTTGCATATAAAGAAGCAAATGATGGATTTGAGATGGATGAAGAAAAATTAAGAGATTCTTTGAAGGAATGTATGGGTGCATTAGAAGAATCAGATTTTATACTTATGGCAGATATTCTTCAATATGATTTTGCGGAATATATGGAAAAATTGACAGAACAAATGAATTGATATAGTATATAAAATGTATTGAATGAAAAAAACATCATTTTTCTAAATAAATGCAAAGGGAGATACAAAATGGATTATACAAAAATGAATTTCGAAATGATGAAAAAAAATCGTCCTGCATTTTATGATTCTGTAAAAAAGGCATATGATAATAAGGAGTTTTCAGAAGAGGGCATTGAAGAAATCGTTGCAAGGGATGGAAATAAAGCGTTAGTAATTGAGCGGGATGGGAAAAAAGTTCGCCTGAATAGTATGTTTAGACCGTTGCAGGAAGCTGAAAAATGGGCAGATCAGTATAGTTATCAGAATTTGCATGTTCCAGTATTTTTGTTTGGAATGGGAAATGGGATTTTTTTGAGAGAGTTATTAAAAAGACTTGGGAATGATGCGGCGGTTTTTGTTATGGAACCAGACATTTCTATTTTTTTCTATCAGGTATTTCATCAGGATCTTTCTGATATTATCAGGGATGACAGAGTATTTTTGTTTGTAAAATCAATTGATGATGATGCCATTGAGGAAACTCTGGATGCAAATTTACATTGGTCGATGCTTAAATCACAGATTGTATGTGAGCATCCAGGCTATGACAAGCTTTATGCAGAGGATTATAACGAATACCGCCGTAAAATAAAACGGGCAGATATGATAGAAATAGTAAACCGCAATACAATTAGTTATATGTCAAGAAATCTTGTGCATAATATTTTGAACAATCTGCATTTTGTCAAAGAGAGTAATTATGCAGGCGAAATAATGAATATATTGCCAGAAGATGTGCCAGCCATTATTGTATCAGCAGGGCCATCTCTGGATAAAAATATATGTGAGCTAAAAAAAGCAGTGGGAAAGGCATTTATTATCGCAACGGACACTTCTGTAAAATATTTGTTAAAAAATGATGTGCCTTTTGACGTTATGGTTACTCTGGATGCCCAGAAATCGCCAAAACATATCAGTGATCCAAAATGTAAAGACATTCCTATGTTTTGTACCTTGGAGGCAAGAAATCAGATTATGGAATTTCACACTGGAAAGAAGGTTTGGTTTCGCAGTGGTATATATCTTGAAAGTATATATAAAAAAATGGGGAGAATTTTTCCTAAGTATAACACAGGGGGATCTGTAGCTACAGCTTCATATATGATTAGTGTGGCCATGGGAGCAAAAAGAATTATTCTGGTAGGGCAAGATTTGGCATACTCAGGAGGGGTAACGCATGCTGGAGGTGTTGAGAGACATATAGTAGGTGAAGATGAGGGAATACAGATGGTAGAGGGAATTGATGGGAAGCCGGTACGCTCCAGGGGAGACTGGATTATGTACCGTGATTGGTTTGAAGAAGCGGCTGGAATAGAAGAAGCTCCTGATGTAATTGATGCTACAGAGGGCGGGGTGCTGATTAAAGGAACTAGGATTATGAAGCTTTCCGAAGCAATTGGCGAATACTGTACAGCAAAGTATGATTTTCAGGATGTATTGGACAAGCTGCCATATACTTTTAATGAGGAAGAGTATGAAGAAGTTAAGAAGGAATGTAACAAATTGTCTTATGAATTTGTAAAGATCAGAAGTAAGGCACAGGAAGGTCTAAAGTTGGCAAATGATTTAAAGAAAATGGGAAGTTTTGGAGAAGATAATGTAGTCAAGCTAAACAAAAAGGTTTCAAAATTGCGGAAAATAAACAGCTTTATTGACAAGCAATCTGCAAATGAATTGTTAGAGATTTATTCGTCTGCGGAAACTACAGATGAATTAAACAGAATAAATATCATGTCAGATGATGAGGATACAAATCTGATAAATACTCTAGAGACTTCTTGTGTAGTATATAAATCGTTGATAAAAGGTATAGATGAACTGAAGCCGATTTTAGAGGAGTCTTTGTCAAAAATGTGATGTATCGTTCATAATCATAATGGGGTAGAAAGGAAAATGTGATGACAATATTATTTGAACAGACCAGAGAGCTATTGCATAGTCTGACGGAAGTAGTATGTTATTTTCAGAATCAGGAGAAGGAAAAAGCAATCAAAATTTTAAAGCAAGTGATAGATCTGTTGCAGACTTTTATAGAAAGTCTGGGGGAAATTGCATTAAAGAGTGAGGCACTACGATTATTTAATGCATGTCAGAAAATAACAGAAGGCTTATTGAATTCACAGGAAGAGCAGTGGATTACGATGCATATACAGAAGGGGTTAATACCAATTTTATTTGAAGTTCAGGAAAATGTTTTTGGACAGTCGGATGAAATTTTAAAAGATTATTGGGGAGAAAACCGTCTATTTTTAAGAAAAAAAAACAGGGAATTATATCGTGATCTATTGGTTGTCAGAGATGACATTTCTGATGAATATCAATTGAGTTGGGCAAAAACAGGGGATTTAGTCTTAGCGGTTCAGACAGAACAAGGGATGGTTCGTTTAAATTCTGCTGGTAATCCGTGGCAGGAAGCCTTTCTTTTCGCTATGGGAGAAAGGCAGATGGACTTGCAAGAATATGTTGTGGCTGGTTTTGGAATGGGTTATCACATCGAGGCATTGGCAAAGCTGTCGGGGATAAAAAAGATTACTGTTTTAGAAAATGATTTAACACAGTTGGCCATTGCATTTAGTTATCGTGATCTCTCAGAAATTCTCTCAGATGATAGAATTTCCATTTTGTATTGTCCTAATGCGCAGGACTATGTTAAGTGGCTTAACAGTAAGGAGGACAGGATATGCTGTATATGGCATCCGTCTATAAAAACAATTCGGGAGAAGTCATTTCGTGAAGCCATGGAAAACTATTGGATTGAAAGTTCTTCTGTGAAGAATTTGGGTGGACTATTAGACAAAAATTTTATTGAGAATGTAAAAAAGGGAGATAGGGAGGTTTCGTCTTTAAAAGAAGTATTTTATAAAAAAACAGTGCTTTTTGTTGCGGCAGGACCCTCTCTTGAGATGTTCTTTTCTGAATTAAAAGATTTAGACCGTTCTCAATTTGTTTTAGTATGTGTTGGTAAGGTGGCGAGAAGATTAATACAGGAAAATATTGATCCAGATTATATTGTAATGATTGATGGATTGCCAGGGACAGTTTGGCAAATAAGAGGAATAGAGGATTGTAAGGTACCATTAATATATTTAAGTACCGTTGCGGCCAATGTAGTGGATTCTTATCAGGGAAAGCGTTATATAGCTTTTCAGGAGGGATTTCCATTAGCGGAAGAATTTGCTGCTAAAAATAAATTGTCTTTATATCAATCGGGTGGTTCTGTGGCAACTTTTGCGATTGATTTTGGAATAAGAATGAAAGCTGGCCGTATTATATGCCTTGGATTAGATATGGGATATATAGATGAGCGTTCTCATGCTTTTGGCATTGGAGCATCTGTGACAGAGCATGGAAATTTAAGAAAGGTAGAAGGGGTAACTTCTGAATATGTATATACCAGTAAAACATTTGATATATACAGACAATGGATAGAAAAAAGAATTAAAGGGGAAGAAGGGATAGAGTTTATTAATGTTTCAAAGGGAGCAAGAATTCACGGAATGAAAGAGAAGAGTTTGAGAGAATGTTTTTCTTTATAGGAACCCCATTTTTGGAGGCATGGAATGAAAAAGATTTTTGGTTTGGTAGAAAAAAATGATGATGCAGTGAATGATTTTCTAATGCACTATGATGCTGATTTTGAGATTCATGTATATTCACCATTAATAGAAAGTTGTGAAGATTCCCTTTTTTATTGTCTTGGCAATATAGTTTCCCTTTTTTGGGAGGAAGATGATATATGTTGGATTGCTACAGATGTAGAGGAGGTATATCAACTTGCAAATAAACTTTGTGCATCGTTGTTTCAAAAAATAATTTATATTGATCACAATGTAGATACAGCATTTTCAAAAAGGCTAGATGCAAATGAATTGCTTTTGTTTGATTATAAAATGATACCAGATAAAAATATGCAATTGCTTCTGCAGGAATTTGTAAGTAAAATTTCATTATTTGATATGGAATTTTATTGTAGATTTGAGAATGATATAAAGCATTTTGTAAAACAATCAGATAAGAAATCAACAACTTTTTTGGCTCATATATGCCGATTATTGCTGTATATGGAAAAAGAAGGAAATAGATGTATACATGTGTTATATCGTTTGTTATTGTTGTCAATGTTGATGAAATTGGAATATTTACCAGAGCATACAAATGCATATTTAGTTGAGGTATTGAAAAACTCAGATTTTAACGAAGCTAATTATTATTTTATATGGAACCAATTTAAGGGACTTTCATTTAAGAATTTGCTGGCAGTGGATGAATCTTCTTTTGAATTTTTAGACTATTTGTATAAGCAGAGTTACAAAAGATATAAGGAAAGGGCTAAAACAGTTTTGGAAAAGATTCCATCTCAAAAGAGACATTCTGATCGTGTGCTTATTTTAACGATTCAATTTCTTGGGAGGAATCACGCTCCTACTAAGACAGTTTTGGAACGTTGCAAGACCTATGCAGAGATGGGAAAAGAAGTCTATTTAATCAATACAACAGAGCAGTATACATCACAAGGCTATATTCCTTTATTTAGCGCACAGGTGGGAACGGTTGCAGCAGAGGATGAATTAGCTGATATTTTGTCAATTGATGGAGAGAAGAAAATCTGGTATAAACAATTGGACAGTGATATATCTATATGGGAGCGTTTTTTGCTATTAGTAAAATATATTAAGCAAATTAAACCTAAGTATATTTTGTCCATTGGCACTGGGAGTATGCTGGCAGATTTGTGCAGTAATATGGTTCCATGTGCATCTATGTCTTTGGTTTTTTCTATTTTACCAAAGACGGAGAATTGTATAAAAATTTTAGGAAGAAAATTAAGTCAGAATGAATTAGAAAATGGTGAAACGAGAGATATTATTGAGAGTTGTTTTACTTTTGAGCTAAAGCCACAAAAGATGAAATTTATACGACAGCAATATCAGATTCCAGAGAATAAATTCATATTAGTAGTTGTTGGCATTCGATTGGATTTTGAAATTGCTTCAAAGTTTTGCGATATGTTGGAAAAGGCATGCAGGAATGGTTGCTTTGTTGTATTTGCGGGGGTTTATGATACCTATCATAAAATAGGAGAAAGTAATCCATTATTAGCGCAAAATTCTACCTTTATTGGGTATTGTAACGATATACAGGCATTAATGGAAATTTGTGATTTGTATGTTAATCCAGAACGTTTTGGCGGAGGTTTTTCTGTTATTGAAGCATTTGCAAAAGGTGTGCCAGGAGTATATTTAAAAACAGGAGATGTGTATACTGCAGGTGGCGAAGAGTTTAGTGTTAGCAATTTTGATGAAATGGAACAGACAATATTGAGATATAAAAGGGATAAGAACTTTTATGAGATGATGTCGGCCAAGGCGAAGAAACGGGCAAAATTGATGACTTCATCGTTAGAAGCTATGAAAGAGTTAGATAGAAAAATAGTGGAAAAAGTAGAGAAGGAGTTTTGGTGATTTGGATAAAGAAGAATTATGTAAGACTACTGATGAAGAGAAAAAAATTAGTGTCATTATTCCGTGTCATAACGCAGAGTTAACAATAGATCGGTGTATGGAATCGGTTGAGAAGCAGACGATAGGAGTGGAGAATTTAGAAATTATTTTAGTGAATGATGCTTCAAAGGATAAGACGCTTGAAAAGCTGTGCATATGGGAGGCAAAGTATCCGAATTCTATAATAGTTATTGACTGTGAAGAAAATAAGAAGCCTGGTGGCGCAAGAAATATAGGGTTGGACTATGCAGGAGGGCAATATATAGCTTTTGCAGATGCAGATGATATTTTGGAAGAGGATATGTATGAAATGTTATTTGAGGCGGCAGATAAGCAATGTGATGTGGCAATTTGCGGTTCTTCTAGAGAAATTGCCTGTGAAAGAAAGAAAATACCTCAAAAAGAAATGATAGAAATTACTTCAAATCAGGAACGCAAAAAGTTTGTAGAGAAAAATTATAATATGGCAGTTTGGAATAAAATTTATTTACGTGATTTATTATTGGAAAATAATATAAGATTTATAGAGGGCGTGATTTATGAGGATATTTATTTTAGCGAGTTAGTGAAACACTATTGTAAGAAAGTGTATGTGACAGATGAAGTATTATACCATCATATATTGAATGATAAATCAATTTCGTGTGATACAAATAGCAAAGTAAATCGCATTAATTACATAGAGGTGCATATTGCATTGATTGAAGAACTGCAGCGAAGAGGACTTTATGAACCGTTTGCAGAAATGTATGCAAATAAGTTTATTATTCATTTTATATCATTTATGAAAAGTTATGAGATGGTTTTTGGAAAAATGGAGAAAGAACTTGAGGACATCATTTTTAATAGTGTAAAAGCATTGTATCCAAATTATAAGGAAATACCTATTGCAAAAAGTATTTTGTATGCAGGGCAGGAAGAAAATCGAAAAATGTTAGAAAGACTGGTACAGAGTGATTAGGTGTTGAAGGTTTTTAGGTCAGTATGGTAAATGATTGTGATATGGAGGAAAAAGATGGGAGAGGTACTTGCGGTTATTCCAGCACGGAGTGGATCTAAAAGTGTAAAAGACAAAAATATCAGATTGATTGATGGTAAGCCAATGATTGCGTATTCTATTGAGCATGCGTTGCAGGCGGAATGTGTTGACAGGGTGATTGTCAGTACAGACAGTGAAGAATATGCGGCAATTGCAAGGGAATATGGAGCAGAGACACCATTTCTGAGACCGGCAGAGTATGCAACGGATACTGCCTTGGATTATGATGTGTTTTTGCATGCACTGTCTTATCTGGAGCGTGAAGAGGGATATATGCCGGATTTGGTAGTGCAGCTTCGGCCGACCTATCCAATCCGCAGGATAGAGGATATTGAAGCAATGGTAGCCTATATGAGGGAACATACAGATGTGGATTCCATGCGTTGTGTTGCTCCGGCAAAGGAAGTTGCCTATAAGATGTGGCATAAGGATGAACAGGGGATATTGTCACCAATTATGAAGGAAATTCCGGAATGTTATAATATGCCAAGGCAGCAGCTTCCCAAAGTATTTTACCAAAATGCCTGCATTGATGTGGTACGGGCAGAGGTTATTACGAAAAAACATTCTATGTCTGGCGAAAAAATTGTTGGTTATGAAATGAGTGATAATTTTGATATCGATACAGAAGAGGAGTTTCAAAAAGCAGAAGAATATATTAAAATTTCTCATGGAAATAAGACGTTTGTTTTTGATATTGATGGGGTAATTGCAAAACTTCAGAAGGATTTGGATTATGCCCTTTCCGAGCCGAATGGGCGTATGGTAAAGATTATTAATAAATTGTATGATTATGGAAATAAAATTGTGCTTTTCACAGCACGTGGTTATGTAACAGGGAAGGATTGGAGTCAGGTAACAAAGGAACAGATGCAGCGCTGGGGGGTAAAGTACCATGAGTTAAAATTTGGCAAGCCAAATGCGGACTATTATGTGGATGACCGGATGATTAGTCTGGAAAGGTTATATGATTTGTTTTCCTGATTAAGGATTGTGAAGATAGAAAGAAGGTTGAAATTTATACTTTGGATTATGAAAATGAGCAGCCAAAATATTTTCTTTTTAAAGAAATCACAGAACAAAATAAGGAAGAATTAACAATTGTTCATTTTTCTAATATTAAAATAGATTTTGACGATTTATTTGATGGGATAGATTGTGAGTGATTGGTATTAACACTTGTGTATTGCTGGAGGAAATGAAATGAATATTGACATATGTGAAATGGTATGATATTCTTATTAAAGTAAATAATTATATAGTTTTAGTATCACAATTTTTTAATACTTTTTATAGAAGCTATTGTTTGTTGTTATATAATATATTGGATGATAAAGTTATCAAATATGTTTGTATGGCATGGAGAGGGCGAATGATGGTTTCTTAGGATTGGTTGAGGAGGGCATGTGTATGACAGATAGTGAAAAATTAGATTTTATAATAGCTAAGGTGGTGTCAATAGACAAGAAAGTGGATGCATTGGAAAAAAGAGTAACTGCATTGGAAGAAAGAGTAGGTGCATTGGAAAAAAGAATGGATTCTTTAGAAAGAAGGATGGATTCTTTAGAAGAAAGAATGGATTCTGTGGAAAAGAGGTTATCTATTGCAGAGGTTGCTTTGGCGGATGACAGGAGGGAAAATCGTTTAACACGTTCTATAATAGAGAATGAAGTTAATCATAGTATTAAATTAATAGCGGAAGGGCACTATGATTTAAATAGAAAAGTGGATGAATCGATACATACTACATCAGATGTTGCAGCGAAAGAGGAGATATATGATTTGAAGTTTGTGATACAGGGAGAAAAAATAAGGGAAATATCAGAGAGAATGGATATATACGTAGCAAATTGATATAATTTTGATGTTTTGGACTGTAAAAATGATAGATATTTTAATATTACATTTAATTAAGTAGTTTTTGGCAGGACGTAGTATTCATTTAATTTTGGAGGTAGATATGAGTAAGTTATTTGAAGATTTATTTATTTTTGAGATGGCAAACAGTCATCAGGGAAGTGTGGAGCATGGAAAAGAGATTATATATGAAATGGGAAAAATTGCCAGAAGGCATAATATTAAGGCAGCAGTGAAATTGCAGTACCGGAATCTGGATAATTTTATCCATCCAGATTATAAGGGTCGTCAGGATGTAAAACATATTCCAAGATTTGAAAGTACTCGTATGTCATATGCTCAATTCAGGGAATTAATAGCAACAATTCGTTCTGAAGGAATGATTCCTATGAGTACACCATTTGATGAGGATGGAGTGGATTGGTGTATGGATCAGGGATTGGATATTATAAAAATAGCAAGCTGCAGTTCCTTAGATTGGCCGCTTCTTACTAAGGCAGCTGCTACACATAAGCCGATTATTATTTCTGTGGGTGGGAGGACAATTTCTGACATTGATAAATTATATAATTATTTTACGCACAAAAAATGTGATTTTGCATTTATGCATTGTATTGCAGAATATCCTGCTCCAATGGAACGTTTACAGCTTGACTTTATTGATAAGTTAAGAAGACGTTATCCCGATCATGTTATTGGTTATTCTGGTCATGAAGATCCGGACGATAATACAATACCTATGATGGCGGTTGCTAAGGGGGCAAGAATTTTAGAGCGTCATGTAGGGCTTCCGACAGAAAAAATTTCTTTGAATGCATATTCTATGAATCCAGAACAAGCAGAAAAGTGGGTTACAGCAGTATTAAATGCAAGAGAAATTTGTAAAATGAAGAAAGAAACAGAACGTTATATCAGTCAGGAAGAAATAGATTCATTGAATTCTTTAATGCGTGGAGTCTATTTGAAACATGATGTGGAAGAAGGGCAGGAGTTGACAAGAGATGATGTATTTTTTGCAATGCCAAATCATAACCACCAGATGACAAGCGGTGAATTTTTTGAGGGAGTTGTAGCGAGTAAGGCATATAAAGAAAACGAAGAGTTACATGAGCAGAAGCCAATTACTGATACAAATCTGGCACGTAGTGTGATTCATGATGTAAAGGGTATGCTTTATGAGGCAAATATTTATTTAGGAGATAATTTTGAGGCAGAGCTTTCTCATCATTATGGAATGAAGCATTTCAGGCAGTTCGGAGCAGTAATCATCAGTGTTATTAATCGTGAATATTGTAAAAAATTGATTGCAGTACTGCCGGCGCAACAGCATCCAATGCATGCACATGAGATAAAAGAAGAAACTTTCCAGCTTCTTTATGGTGATTTGCAGGTAGAAATTGATGGAAGAAAAATAGAAATGAGACCAGGAGACATTCAGACGGTATTGCGAGGAGAAAAACACGCATTTACTTCTCGGACAGGTGCTGTCTTTGAAGAGATTTCTACAACACATGTACAGAACGACTCTTATTATGACGATCCTAAAATTGATAAAATGGACTTAATGGAACGGAAAACAAAGGTTTATAAGTGGTAAAATTGTTTTTAGCATTTTGAGTCAAAGTGGATTTTTAGATATACCTCAGAGAAAGCGAAACTGCGGGAGTGATATGCCAGAGCGTGCTTGAAAAACGATTTCTAAGTACGCCTTGATATGTCACTGTTGCGGTTTTTTTGCATATGTATGTTGTACTTGAAAAGGCTATATTAAAAAAAGTATTGACTATATTTGGAATTATATTTATACTCAAGTAAAAGAAAAAGTTGTCGATATATATAATAGTGGTTGTTTAAGTGGATATACCTCATAATTAATAATATGTGGTTAAATATCTATCTTTATTTTAAATTGGGAAATAAATGCCTAAAAAAATTTCAAATTATAGCTCAAGCATCTTATAAAAGAAGATTTATTAATAAAAATGTTGATATGATAATTTATTTGAATGCGGGTAACATACTATTAATACCACATAATTAAAAATATGAGTATAAATAATGTTTACAACAAAGCAATCCTATGATATTTTTGTGTTAATTGAGATGGTTTGACGGAGATTTAAACTTTTAATGAAACAAAAATAGTAGATTATATCAAGAAATATTTATACCTTGTGTTACCACATAATAAAATATATGTGGTAACACAAAGCAGATGCAGATGCTCATAATTTGGAATAGAGAGGTGCTATGACTGTCTAATAATCCATGGAGGGGAAAACGATGAAGATAATCAACGGACTGAAATACTGGGGGCAGCTTCTGCTCTTGCCAATTTACTGGTTATCTTTTCTGTTTCCAAGAAATAAAAAAATCTGGCTTTTTGGGAGTACCTTTGGCAGGAGGTTTGCAGATAACCCCAAGTACCTGTATCTGTATGTTGCCCAGCACAAACGGGAACTTGGCATCCGTCCCATATGGATTACACATGAGCAGAAAGTTGTTGAATTGTTGGAAAAGAATGGTTATGAAGTGTATTACTATCATTCCTTAAGAGGGATATGGTATGCACTCCGAGGGAAAGTTTATCTTTTTGACAATTATTCGAAAGACATTAATTTCTGGCAGAGCGGAGGGGCTGTAAAGGTAAATTTGTGGCACGGCGTCCCGTTAAAGAAGATTCAGGCAGACAATGTTTTTGATAAAGTCCGTCATCCCCGGAACTTTTGGGAGTATATTAAGTTTTTTCCAAGGAGGCTCTCAGATGAGAAATCATCCCACTATGTGCTTACAACTTCGGAGTTTATGAAACCGGTTTTTTCATCGGCATTCCGGACAAAAAATGTCTTGACATCAGGATATCCGCGGAATGACAGACTGATTAAACGGGACAGCATAAAAAATCTTTTATCGGATACAGAGTACGGTAATGTGAAAAAGATCCACACTCTTTTAACAAATAATGAAATCAAAAAAATAATATATTATATGCCGACTTTTCGGGAAAGTGAGACTGAATTTTTCAAAATTATAGAGATTAATCAATTCCATAAATTTTTGGAGGAAAACCGGTTTTTGTTTTGTGTGAAGCTGCATCCAAAGTCACAGCTTGGAAAGGAGTTTCAAAAACTTCAGGGGAAGCATATTTTGGTCATTGACGCAGATTCGGATCCTTATATTTTTCTGGGAAAAGCAGATGTGCTAGTCACGGATTACTCTTCTGTTTATTTTGATTTTTTATTGGCAGATAAACCAATTGTTTTTTTTGACTATGATTTGGAAGAATACCTGCGTGGCTCCAGAAAGATGTATTTTGAATATGCAAAGTTTACCCCAGGTCAGAAAGCAGCAACTGCGGAAGAATTTGAAAAAGCGCTACAAAGAGCCTGCAGACCAGACGAGGAGTATCAAAAGTGGTACCGTAAATTCCGGACTTTTGTAGCAGAAAAAGTGTTTGATAACAGGGAGGAAATTGCAAGCCTGCGCCTGGTTAGTGACATTAAAACAGTCATTGGAGGGGCTTGGCGGTGAAATAGGTGATGAAATGGAAAAAAATCAATATGATGAAAAATTAAACAGCATAATAAAGCAATACGGTTATGAGGCAAAGGGAGTAATCAGCAGCACCCAGGTTCATGCCGCAGTTGTAGATATATTTACAGAAAGATGTGTAAACAAAAAGGTGGCTATTTGGGGTGTTGGAAAGAAGAATACAGTAAACAGCCATGCTGCGGTTATCATCAATAAATATATTTTGAACCTCCAAGGTCTGGAATTCCTGGTGGATTCCAGCGCAGACATACAGGGAACAGAGTTTATGGGTTATCCAGTTATTGCGCCAGAGGATCTGGTAAAGACGGATGTGGATATTGTGATTATTGGCTCCCGTGCAAGTGCGGAAGCGATTATAAAAAATGCAAAAGAAATGGTTCCGGGGTGTGAATGTCTTAATATTTATGAGGAGTTGCGAAAAAGAGGGATTGTGATCGACTACAATTTTTTCAGTGAGCAGAATATGTACACAAGGCTGTACCGGCTCCGTGCGGATTATGAGGGCGCAGAAGGAGGGG
>CANSYK010000030.1 GCA_947651225.1 uncultured bacterium
TAGCGCAAAGTGGGGAGTGCAGATTGTGAGAATGAATTTTCAAACACGCTCTAGCCGTTTCAGAATGATTTTTTTTTCATGCCCCGCTTGTTGTCGTAGAAAATGCCATAGTCATTAAGCAACTGGCTGTTCACGCCCCATAATATCCATGACCGCCGTGTTGTCCGTGCGCTTTTTCTCGTGCATGATAAACGCCTCGTCTGCCGCACCGAGAAGCCCGTTTGTGCCGGAAATCATATCGAAGCTGTCCTCTGACTCCAACTTGCGGGTGTGGTGAACCACCAACAGGCAGACACCGTATTTATCGCTGAATGATTTCAGCTTTGTCACAATCTCATAGTCACTGGAATAACTGTACCTGTCCCCGCCGGCCTCACGCACTTTTTGGAGCGTGTCAATAGTAATCAGCCTTGCGAAAAATATTATCTAATATTCTTCATCAACAGATAGCGGCAGGACAGGAAACGGAGAAGATAAGGAAAGAGGGCGAAGCAAATGCTTATATTAAAAGAACTATTAAGCGAAATAGATATATTTAATGATATGGATAGCAACAAAAACTAAAAGGAATAAGAGGGCAAATGGTTACATATGATTTTCAAACTATAAAAATTGTTGATATTACGCTGCCAACGGTTGATAATTTGCCTAATTTAAAGAAGGTAACGTATGTTAAGTCTTCTGGAGAATATAAGGAATCATATCAGTCAAATGCTTTTATGAAAAAAATGTATGATAAAGCAATGTATGATATTGTTTTATTAACTTTAAAAGCAATATTTGATGCAAATAATCCAAATGTAGAAGCGATTGTACTTAATGGTAAAGTAAATACAATAGATAAATCAACAGGTAAGGCAATTTCACCATATATATTATCTGTAAATGTTTCAAGAGAAAGTTTTAAAGATCTTAATTTAGAATATATTGATTCAAAGGAATGGTTTAAGAGTTCAAAAGGAATATCGGCTACAACATTTACGAAAATTACGCCAGTTGCTCCTGTGATAGAGATAAGCAGAGAAGATTCAAGATTTATTGATGGTTATGAAGTGGCTGATAAATTAGATGAGTCTGTAAACTTAGCTGCTATTGATTGGCAAGATTTTGAAAATTTCATTCGTGAGGTATTTGCTGAAGAATTTAATTCAAATGGTGGAGAGGTAAAAATTACTCAAGCAAGTAGAGATGGTGGTGTTGATGCGATTGCATTTGATCCAGATCCAATTAGGGGTGGTAAAATTGTTATTCAAGCAAAACGTTATACAAATGTTGTAGGTGTATCGGCAGTTAGGGATTTATATGGAACTGTAATGAATGAGGGTGCAACAAAAGGAATTCTTGTTACAACATCCAATTATGGAAATGATGTATATGAATTTGCAAAGGGAAAACCTTTAACGTTAATGAATGGGGCAAATCTGTTGTTTTTGCTTGAAAAACACGGACATAAGGCTAAAATTGATCTAAAAGAAGCCAAAGAACTGAATAATCAAAATAATTCTTAGGCATTGATTTGTTACTGGTGCCAAAATTGCCATAAATGTTTGAAAAGTGTATATAAGAACGTGATTCTAATTACAAAAAAGGGAAGCAATAAAATTTAAGCATTTACAAACACTAAAGGTTAAAGAAAATTAGAAAAAATATATTGATATAGGACATAAATATATGCTATTTTCCTTGTTAGAAGAAACAGTTGCAGATGCTGTTATTGGTCATTGATAAGCGCAAAAGCATATCGGGATAAAAAGGCTTTACCGCTTGTGGAGAAGTTGAAAGAGGTAGTAAAAAATCTGACTATCAAATGCGTACAGCTTATGGGGTAGGGCAAGAAGTTGAACGCCAAAGTGGACGGGCAACAGAAACAGATTAGCCGCTTGACGGATAAGGTCATGGAGCAGATCAAGACGAATAATAATACAATCCGCAATCTGACTGGGGAATATAAAAAGATAGAGAAGACGTTGGAACGATAGGAAATGTGGGGTGTGGCGGTTGCTATGCCCTATATTTTATAGTGGTAAACGGAGAATGAAAGTGGTATAATCAAATCTATAAATCGGGAATATGAATGGGAGAAAATATATGATTCAAAAAGAAGTTTTACATGGCGGAAGAAACGGTAAAATATCAAAAGAAGAAAATAAAGTAATTCGTCCAGGAAATAAATGGACTTCGCATGTACAGTCATTTTTATCATTTATGCATGAAAACGGGTTTAATAATATTCCTAAACCATATGGAATTAACGAATCTGGAATGGAAATGGTTTCTTTTGTGGATGGAACTGTTTATAATGACGGTTTACCGAATGAGATTCTAACAGATGAGATTTTGGTTGAAGTGGCAAAATTACTTCGCCGATATCATGATATTGGAGAAAAGTATGTTCAGCGATTAACGGGAGAAGAAGTTTGGATGTTGCCTAAACAATTACCAGTAGAGGTTATGTGCCATGGGGATTTTGCACCTTATAACATAACTTTTGTTGACGGGTGTGTGCATGGGATAATCGATTTTGATACATTACATCCAGGACCAAGAATTTGGGATGTTGCATATGCAGTATATAGATGGATTCCGTTTGTTTCACCGAAAAATCCTGATTATTATTATAATTTATATGAACAGATTCGTAGATTAAAGTTATTTGCAGACGCCTATGATTTAAAGAATAATGAAAGAGAACAGTTGCCCAATATGATAATTCAACGGATAAACAGTCTTGTTGCATATATGAGAAATGAGGCAGATTCTGGAAATGAAGATGTTCGGAAAAATATAGAAGATGGACATTTGAATTTGTATTTGGATGATATTCAATATATAAAAGAGTCTCAAAAGAATATACTGGAAGGAATATTGTAGCTTTGTTAATAAAAGATTAATTTGGGGGCGTATGAACCTAAGAAAGTCATTTTAGAACAGATAAGGATACAGCCGGAAGTGGATTATGAAAAATGTTCAGAACTGCTGTACAAATTTGTTACACAAGTATGTGATTATTTTGAAATCAGATTCGGACAGAGTATAGAAAAGATGGAAGCCTGCAAAGATTGAAAAAAGAAATTGTGATTGGAACAAATGAAAGATTAACATTTATGGAAATATGCGAGTTGGAGCTAGAGGGAAAGCGAATAGTTGCGTGACAAATACAGCGCTTATTCTTTTAGGGAGAGAGGAATCGCTATATTTGTTTGATGGATTTATTCCAAGAATAACGTGGACTTTATATAATGGAGATGGTTCTGTTAAAGCATACGAGCATTTTGATATGCCGCTTCTTTTGGCTGTTGATAAAACCTATGCAAAGATTAGGAACGAAAAATATCGTTATATTGCGGGGCAGCAAACTCTATACTGGATGAGGTTGATCAGTATGATCCTGATGTAGTGGAAGAAATTTTGAACAATTGCATTGCTCATTCTAATTATCAACTACGAGGGAAAATCAATGTGGAAGAATTTGAGGATAGATTGGTATTTATCAATGAAGGTAACTTTATTCCAGAAACAGTAGAGCGGGCACTTGAAGAAGGATATAAGCCACCCTATTACAGGAGCGGATTTTATATCATGCAATGGTTAATCTTTATATGATAGATACAAATGCAATGGGGATACCCATGATGTATTAGATTCAAAGGGATATAGTTCGGACAGGATCCCCGCTTCTGTGGCTGCAAAAGGGACATCCGTAAGGCTGGTCTTGCATTTAAGTTTGGCGGCAACGGCAAGGCACAGAAGGATACCCAAAGGAATATGTTTGTTGTCACTGCGCTTGTCTGGGAGGGCAAGGGGAGGAGGTCTGTAAGCCCCTGCTTCTTCATTGTAAGGATAATATCACCGGTCAGATTGGGAAAGGACATTTCAGCTGCATCTATTTGTCCAGTGCGGATTGCCTCAAAAACTTTCTCTTTATCTTTTTTACATATCTGTATCATAAGCCGCCTCTGTTTTGTTGTAATAATAGGGGAAATCCCCTGCTTATTATAGCAGATTTTTTTGGCTTTGCCCAAAAGACTAATTGAAGTATTCTTTTGAAATCAGTGGAAAAGTATATGCGGATGTGCTAAAATTAAAGAGTTTGACGAGAAGTAAGGTCTTTTAGGGAGCAGCTATAAAAATTTTATGGCAGTCATGTATCATTATGAAATGAGGTAAAAGTATTGGCAGAGATAAAATTATTCTCTATAAATGAAGGAGTAAAGGAATGTACATCATCTGAGGTGGTTTTGGAAAAAGAACTTCAGATGTTGATAGAGCAGAATATGGAAATATTCTTTGGAGTGCGGTTTTTAAAAAGTGAGTATGCTGTTACAAATGGGCGCATGGACAGTATTGGAATTGATGAAAATAACAGTCCTGTTATATTTGAATATAAGCGTAGCCAGAATGAAAACGTAATTAATCAGGGATTGTTTTATCTTGATTGGCTGTTAGACCATAAGGCAGATTTTAAATTATTGGTTATTGATAAATTGGGAATGGAAGCGGCTGACAGTATAGACTGGTCTGTTCCATGTGTTATTTGTGTTGCACACGATTTTACAAAATATGATATGCACGCAGTCAATCAGATGCAGAGGAATATTAAATTGGTAAGTTATCGCAGGTATGATAACGGTATGCTCCTTCTTGAACATTTAAATGCACCAAATGTAAAGCCGATTATGGAAAATGCGGGAGCTGAAAATGGTACAAAAAATAGTAAGCAGAAAACCCATTTGGAAAAATTAGCGATGATTTCTGAAAATATGAAAAATCTTTACCATTCTATATGTGATTTTATTGAATCTTTAGGGGATGATATTGTATCGAATCAACTTAAATTATATCTGGCATATAAGAAAGTTCAAAATATGGTATGTATCGAAATATACAACAAACAGATTATACTGTTTTTGAAGCTTAATCCAGAAACTGTCGAATTGGAAAACGGGTTTACGAGAGATATGCGCAGCATTGGACATTATGGCACGGGGGACTTGCAGATAACGATTAAAAATGCTGCGGATTTTGAAAAGGCAAAGCCTCTATTGCAGAGAGCATATAATGAGATATAAGGGGTAGTTGTAGCAGAATGTATAAAGGGATATATTGCATGAAAGCAGAGGAAGAAGATGTTAGATTGTGTTATTGAATGTACAAATAGATATATTGACGATATGCCTAAAAAAGAGCGTAAAATATACGGTCAGTTTTTTACAAGTAAAGAAACGGCACGTTTTATGGCAGAGTTATATACTATCCCTGAAAATTTGTCAAAGGTTCGTATTTTAGATGCAGGAGCAGGGTCAGGGATATTATCTTGTGCGCTTTTAGAACGATTGGAACAGTTTGATTCTGTTCATTCGATAGAATTAACCTGTTATGAGAATGATGATAATATTTTGGGATTGTTAAAGGAGAATTTGTATATTTGTCAGGCAAATTCAAAAAAAGATATTCGAATTAATATCATTACGGATAATTACATTACAAGCCAGTATTTAGACTTCAATCATATGTTAGGCGGCAATCCCGAGCCTAAGAAGTATGATTTTGTAATTGGAAATCCTCCATATATGAAGATACCTAAAAATGCGCCGGAAGCAACGGCTATGCCGGAAGTTTGTTACGGCGCCCCCAATTTATATTTCATCTTTGCCGCAATGGGATTATTCAATCTTGATGATGACGGCGCAATGGTATATATTATCCCTCGTTCATGGACTTCTGGGGCATACTTTAAGCGGTTTAGACAGTATTTTCTGACAGAAGGAAAATTAGAACATATTCATTTATTTGTAAGCAGGAATAAGGTGTTTGATAAAGAAGATGTCTTGCAGGAAACGATCATAATAAAAGTAAAAAAGACAAATCAAACGCCAGAAGATGTTACAATCACTTCTTCACAGTCAAATAATGATTTTGATAATCTGACTTCGCTGACTGTGCCGTATAGCCTTGTGGTTTCGGGAGATGATTATTACGTTTATTTAGTAACAGATGAAAAAGAAGTTTCTGTGTTGGAGCGACTACATAGATTTGATAAAACTTTGCCGGATATTGGACTGAAAATGAAAACGGGCTTGACAGTTGACTTTCGCAATCGTGAGATACTTCGTGATGATGCGGAGGAAGGTGCAATTCCACTCTTTTATTCGCAACATATCAAGCAGGGCGAAGTGCAGTTTCCTATTCAGAAAGAACACGAGTATGTGGTGACAGATCAAAGGGGTTTGGTGCAGGACAATCGAAATTATTTGTTTGTCAAACGATTTACTGCAAAAGAAGAAAGGCGCAGACTACAGTGCGGGGTATATTTAGCAAAGAAGTATCCGCAGTATAAAAAAATCAGTACACAGAACAAGATAAATTTTGTAGATGGACTGACGACGGAAATGTCAGAGTGCCTTGTGTATGGATTGTATGTAATTTTTAATTCTACGCTTTACGATAAATATTATAGAATTCTGAATGGTTCAACGCAGGTAAATTCAACAGAAATAAACGCAATGCCTGTGCCTGATTTAGAAAGCATACAGGAAATGGGCAGAAAACTGATGAAAAGCAAGGATATGTCAGAGAATAATTGTAATATGATATTGGAGGGATACTGTGGGTAAAATTGATGAGGCAAGAGAACTTCTGAAAATGCTCGGAATGCCTAAAGCGCAGCAGGCGGATATTTGCTGCTATGTATTGTTGGCAATGGCAGGGATAAAGCGGGATACATTATGGAAAAATGCCAGAAATGAGTGGATTCGTATCCATGATATTATCCAGTTTGCTAATACATATTATGGTTCGACTTATGCGGAAAACAGCAGGGAGACTTTTCGTAAGCAGGCACTACATCATTTTCGTAATGCTGCGCTTGTAGAAGATAATGGAAAAGCCACAAACAGTCCTAATTATAGGTATAGGCTTACAGAAGAAACATTGCAGATGGTAAGGGCATTTCAAACATCAGAGTGGCAAAAAGCTATGCATCGGTTTTTGAAGTATCACGAAAAGCTGGTAGACATTTATGCTTCAAAAAAGAAAATGACGATGATGCCGGTGCGTATTAATGGAGCTGATTTTCAATTTTCTACAGGGAAGCACAATGAATTGCAGAAAGCTATTATTGAGGGATTTGCGCCACGATTTGCACCTAATTCAGAATGTTTGTATGTTGGAGATACCATAGAGAAAGATTTGGTAAAAAATGTTGATAAGCTGAAAGAATTAGGATTTGAAATAACTTTGCATGATAAGATGCCGGATGTGGTTTTATACAGAGAGGATAAGAACTGGATATATTTTGTAGAATCAGTGACTTCCGTAGGACCAATGGACGCTAAAAGAATATTGGAAATAGTGGAGATGACGAAGAATGTAACAGCAGGAAAAATCTTTGTGACGGCATTTCTTGATTTTAAGACATATAAGAGATTTTCGGAAACGTTGGCATGGGAAACAGAAGTCTGGATTGCCGAGATGCCGGAGCATATGATACATTTGAATGGGGATAAGTTTTTGGGACCGAGGTAAAAGCGAGAGTAACTTAATGAAAGTAATTTGATTTTTCGATATACATTGGCGATAATGTTTTCAAAGAACAAAAGGGAGATTAGATATGATGGAGACACAAAATGCTTTTTTAATGTTTGCAAATTCTTTGAAATTAATCAGGCGAGCTGAAATAGAACATGAGGGCGAAAATATTATAGATGAAATTTATACAGATTTGCTTCCAAATGAAGGGATATTACAGCAGGTAAATTTACCGAGAACATCAATATTAAAAGGAAGAAAAGGAACTGGCAAGTCAACAATATTTCAAAAGTCGATTGCTGACATGAAGGGAAATAAAGATGTAATTACTGTTTATATTGATGTTAAAACATTGTTTGATAGTGCAACTCCTACGCTTTCGGGGACTTTAACAACGGAGATGTCTGCAGAAATAAAAAAATATCTTATCTACAAAAATTTTTTGTTTGAAGTTATAAAATTGGCAACAGAAGGATTTAAGAGTTCAATAAAAAGTCAAAATTTTTTAAGTAGAATAGCACATTCTTTAACTGGAACAATTATTGAAGTTGAAGAGGAATTATCAGAAATTCTTGATAATATAAATGAAGTAGTTAAAGCTGTCGATGCGCAATTATATACGGTTATTAGTAAAACGGAAAGTAGTGGACAAAATGAGAAAGCAGAAATTGATGTTAATATCTCAAGTACATCAATAGGAGCGAATACAGAAATTAGTAAAACAGAAGAAAATATTTGTAAAAGAGAATTTTCAAGTGCTGTATTACAATATTTTGATATTAAAAAATGCCTTATTGAGTCATTTTTAAAAATAAGAGATTCTTTAAATGTTAAATATATTTACATTTATCTTGATGATTATTCAGAAATGGATCAGGAAGCGCAAGAAATTTTTATGGATTGGTTTGTTGCCCCATTAAATAATGTGTCGGATGATTTTGTTAAATTTAAAATTGCAACATATCCAAGTAGGTTTTATTATGGGCGTTTAGATAATCAAAAAATTGATGAAATCAATTTAGATTTTTATAGTGCGCTTTATGCATATAAAAATATCACGAAGATGGAAGAATTATCAATAGACTATGTAAGGAGATTGCTTTGCAACAGATTCGAGGTGTTTCTTCCCGGTAAAAAAATATCAGATTATTTTGACATGAAGGATGAGGTACTTTTTGAGTTGCTGTTCGATATGTCTTTAAATACACCTAGAATAATCGGATATATATTAGGATACTGCTTTGCGACACATGTTACTATAGGGAAAAAAATAACCAAAGCCGCTTTGAATATGGCTGCCCAGAAATATTTTGAAGATGTTACGGAACAATATTTTGAGAAAAATAAATTTGTTGTACAGTCATTTGACGAAATGTCATCATTGGAAAATCTGAAATTTCTGATGGGAAAAATTATTAAAAAAGAAGAAGAAAATGATAAACAAGTAAATGAAGTGGAAAAGAGAAATTTGCCAACGAGCCATTTCATGGTTTCTAATTCCCTATGTAGTTTATTAGATTCATTAGAACTTAACGGCTATATTACAACATATAATAAAGTAAATGATAAAGACAATAATCCATCTACATTATATGCAATGAATTATGGAATGTGTCAAAAAAATAATTTAAAGTATGGTAGACCAAAGGATACAGGGTTAAGAAAATATTATAGTGAAAGAAAATTTTTATTTAATGATTTGATAAAAGATCATTTTGATGAAAGTCAAGAGATTAGATGTCCTAATGGTCATATGTTTCCATTTGAGAATTATGATGCAATGAAGGCATATGGGATGAGTTGTCCAACGTGTTCTATGCAGTTGCATCAATATGTGGAATGTAAATTGGAGATGACAAATAAATTTATATTAGATGTTATTAGGAATTATGTTGATAAGTCATTAAAGCTGAATGATGGGCTAGAATATGAAATTTTAAACTTTTTGGGGAATAATAGGGAAGGTGATTTTAAAGCAAGCATGATAGCAGGAGAATTAGATTGTACATATCAGTTGATTGCTAAGAGAACACAGAAATTAATTGATAGGGAGTTGGTTTATGTAAGTAGAAATGATGGGCAACGGCGATATTACAAAATATCTCAGTATGGATTAAAAGAACTTGAAAAAAGAAAATGAGTTTTAAACAAAAATATGTTTTTTGAAAATGAAATAAAAATAGGACGCTTTTGGTGAAAAAGAAAAGATTAAGGATAGTAGAGAAGGTACTGAATTAAATAGTATCTATTATTAAAACCTTTTGGTGCCAAAACGGTGCTAAGAAATCATGAAAATAAAAATACACCATATAAAAATAACGATTTTATGCTGTTTTCTACAATAAAAAGCATAGAAAACGCCACAAAAAACGCTATTCAAATACCATGAGGGTGGTAGAACAGTAGGTTCAGGCAAGGTTGTAAGTATTGTTGAGTAATTAGAATATTATTTGAAATTATGGGGCTTTCCAAGAGATAGGAGAGTCCTTTTTTCGATGTTTGGTGGGATTGGTAAGTTGTGATAACAGAATGATAATAAAAATTCGCTAATTTTGAAGAAACGAGCTGTAGCGCAATGGTTATCAGATTCTAGAGCATGTTTGAAAATTCATTCCAGGAACTTTCAGTTCCTTACAATCTGCACACTCCCCACTTTGCGCTATATTCGGCTCAAATTTAGTCAATGTAGCCCGCTACACCTCCTAAATTTGAGCCAAATCTCCCACAAAGTGAGAAGCACATCTTACAAAAAGCAATTTTCAAACACGCCCTAATTACTTCAATATTTCCCCTAACAGTTCCAGCAATTTAGGGACATCAATAGGTTTTGCCGCATGTCCGTTCATTCCTGCCTCAAATGCTGCCTTCTTGTCTTCATCAAAGGCATTGGCAGTCATTGCAATAATAGGGATATTAGAAAGTTCCGAATTTTCCATTGCCCGGATCTGCCTTGTTGCCTCATAGCCATTCATGACTGGCATCTGAATATCCATCAGAATAAGATCATACTGGCCAGGCTGAGCCGTCTTCATTCTCTCTACTGCGACAGATCCATCTTCTGCTACTTCCATAATAAATCCTGCTGATTGTAAAATTTCTACAGCGATTTCCTGATTAATTTCATTATCTTCAACGAGAAGAATTTTCTTACCCGTAAAAGAAGTGGTATTTTCTGGATCCTCCTTTTTTGTTTCAGAAACCATAAAAGGCGATTCCAGGATTTCTCTAAGTTCTGACAGGAAAATCGGTTTTGAACAAAAAGCAGTGACTCCTGCATTTCTCGCTTCCTCTTCAATATCAGACCAATCATATGCAGTCAGAATGATGATTGGGGTATCCTCACCTATAATCCCCCGGATTCTCCTGACAACTTCAATACCGTTCATATCTGGCATCAGCCAGTCTATAATATACGCCGCATACCCGTCATTTTGTTCTGTTGCCAGTTTGGTACGGAGTACCGCCTCTTTGCCGGAAGTCGTCCAGTCTGGGCGCATTCCGATCGTAGAGAGCATTTTTGTCACGCTGGAACAGGTATTGAAATCGTCATCTGCCACAAGAGTCCGCAGTCCTTGCAGCTCTGGAATAATTTCCTGCCTGACTGGTCCGGAACAGGTCTTAAACTGTAATGAAACAGTAAAGGTTGTTCCTTTTCCCTCTTCACTGATAACAGCAATCGTACCACCCATCATATCCACAATATTTTTTGTGATTGCCATTCCCAGCCCGGTACCCTGGATTCCGCTGACAGTACTCGTCCTTTCACGCTCAAATGGCTCAAATACATGTTCTATAAACTCTTTGCTCATACCGATGCCGGTATCCTTGATTTGAAAATCATAGGAAGCACAGCCATCTGGTGCATTTCCTTTTTGCAGGATACGGACGCTGACGATGCCGCCAGGCTTTGTGAATTTCATGGCATTGCTCAGCAGGTTCAGCAAAACCTGGTTCAGTCTCAGTTTATCGCATAAAATATGTTCATTTATGACGTCAGCAGTATCAATAAAAAACTCTAGCTGTTTTGATGTAATATCTGACTGCACGATAGTCTTTAAATCATGCATAATTTCAGGAAGCGATGTCTCTTTTTCCTCGATTTTTACCTTACCACTCTCTATGCGGCTCATATCCAGGACGTCATTGATCAGGCTAAGGAGGTGGTTGCTGGATGTAGAAATTTTTGACAAATAACCCTGAACCTGATCTTTGCTGTCAATATGAGCTGCAGCAAGAGATGTGAATCCGATAATAGCATTCATTGGAGTCCGGATGTCATGGGACATATTATTAAGGAATGTTGTTTTGGCACGGTTGGCATGCTGTGCCGCAGCCAGTGCATCCTGGAGATCCTTTGTCTGCTGTTCCAGTTTTTCTTCCATTTTTTTCTCATCATCGATATCCACAAATAAACCAACAAAAGTAATAGGTGAGCCGTCCTTCCGCCGGGACAGGCGGCCAGCTGCATGAAACCATCTCAAACCTTTATTTTTGGTATAAAGCTGGTACTGTACATCATATGTTTTTTCGCCAGTATAATCCTTTACTGTCTCCCAGTATTCTTCAATAATCCGTTCTTTATCCTCTTCATGTAACAGATCAGACCATGACTCCAGTTTGTTAGGAAAATCCTCCTCATTTTTATATCCCAACATGTTTCTAAATACATCTGACCATGTGCAGGATATTAGCTCTGACTTATCATTAAACTCCATACTCCAGAAGCCTGACTTCATTGCGGCATGGATATTGTCCATCGCCATCTGCTCTCGCTCAATCTGGGCAAAAGCAGCCCTGATTCGGTCTCCGTCTGCCTTTTCCTGATCCAGGAGGAATTTGGCATTTCTTCTGGATCGCCGGATTAATGCCAGAAATACTAAAAGCATCACAACCATTGTAATGATGATCTGGATAATGCCCCGTCTCATCATCCCGGAACTGATAGAGCTAATCTGGCGGCTGATTACATTATCCAGAACCAGTATAGTCATCATCCAGTTCGTGCCCTCAACGGGAATATAACAAAGTGACTCATGTAAATCACAATACTTGAAAGAAACATGACCTGATTTTCCCTTTTCAAAGTCTTCCTTTACCAGATCAAAGTCGTAGCCTTGAGCGATATCGGCATCTTTCAGTGCAGAAAGAAGATTTTTTCCCGCTTTCACATTGCCAAAATCTTCATTGGTAAGGCTTTCACCGTTGTAGTAGTACAGGCTGCAAAAGGTTTCATTATTATTTGTCTGAAGCGTCAGCGAACTGAGCATCTCATCGATATTAAGTTGTATAAAGCAAGTTTTAATCCTTGCTTTCTGAAAGGTAATGTTTTTTACGGGAGTTGCCAGGACAACCTGTTTTTTTGCCCCATATAAATTTGCTGTGGTAATTACAGGTTCTGGTAATTCACCTGATAGGAAACTATATTTGTTAAGACCGGATGTTGTATTGTGTTCTGTATAAACGATTTCGTTTTCATCAATCAGTGCAAACGTATCCAACCCATACAGTTTTTTGATCATCCCAAGAAATTTCCGCAATTCCGTCTGAGATTCTGGATTGGTATCTTGCAGTATGGCCAGTGCATTGTCCATGTAGGCAAAATGATTTTTTAGTTCCTCTGAAACTACCTGGGCTCTTCGGCCTGCCAGTTCCTTCAGATAAAATTCACTGACCCTGTTTACCGCCTCATTGGTACCATTCCTTGCGCCATTTGATACCCAGACCGTTGTAATAAGAAGAATCATTGCAATGATGATCCCGCCCAATACAGCAGAAACAATAGTCTTTTTTCTCTGTTCTTTATTTATATTACTATATTGTGTTTGACTCATTTTCAATCCTCACATTTCTTACTAACTCTTACCATACAGGGTTTGAAGCGTTGCTGCATAGAATAGCAGTCCTATATCCCCAGTGCGTAAATAATCTTGATTACGATCCAAAATAACAGTTTTAGAAATGGGTTCAGATTGGCACTGTTGAGGCAGCTCTATTATATCGCATACTAAGTCAGTCATTATTTACTTTTTATATCAATGTTATATACAGTTCCTTAGATAGGTTAGAATCATATTTAATATAGCATAATATAGGGAAAATGTACAGAAAAGTGTTAAGTGGACTCTTTCTTAATAGGTTGAAACCCAAAGCTGCTGTTTTTGCAGTGCCAGACGGCATAGCCAGATGTTTTTTTGCATGAAATTGCTTTGTGACAAAATGTAAGCTGTTTTGAAGTAAGATTTAGGTGGTGTAGGATAAGTAAAAAGGTAGGTGCGAAGTCTTTCCAGGCGAGATGTTTTTGAGCCTGAAAAGACTTCGCACCTTTTTATATCATGTATAACAGAAATAAAAAAATATTATACGCAGCCCTGTGCTTTCATTGCTTCTGCTACTTTCAGGAATCCAGCAATGTTTGCGCCTGCCATGTAATTTCCTTCCATACCATACTCTTTTGCGGCGGTATCGCAGGATTTGAAGATTTCAATCATAATATTGTGAAGTTTTTCATCAACTTCTTCAAATGTCCATGCAAGACGCTGTGAGTTCTGAGACATCTCAAGGCCAGAAGTTGCAACACCACCAGCGTTTGCAGCTTTTGCAGGACCATAGAGCATGTTATTAGCAAAATATACTTCAATGGCTTCTGGAGTAGAAGGCATATTTGCACCTTCGGCTACAGCATAACAGCCATTAGCAGCCAGTGCCTTAGCGCTTTCTTCGTTAATTTCATTCTGTGTAGCGCAAGGAAGTGCGATATCACATTTGATTGTCCAGATTCCGCTGCAGCCATCATGGTACTCTGCATTTGCATGGGAAGTTCTGTCAACATATTCTTTGATTCTCTTTCTTTCTACTTCTTTAATCTGTTGTACAACGGAAAGCTCAATTCCATCTGGATCATAGATATATCCATTAGAATCAGAAAGAGCAACTACTTTGCCGCCAAGTTCAGTAGCTTTTTTGGTAGCGTAGATTGCAACATTACCAGAACCGGAAATAACAACTGTCTGATCCTTAAAACTCTTTCCATTAGCCTTTAACATTTCGTCTGTAAAGTAGCAAAGACCAAAACCGGTAGCTTCTGTACGAGCAAGGGAACCACCAAAAGTCAGGCCTTTTCCGGTAAGAACACCAGACCACTCATTGAGGATTCTCTTATATTGTCCAAACATATATCCAATTTCACGGGCACCTGTTCCGATATCACCAGCGGGAACGTCGCAGTCAGGACCGATATGTCTACAAAGCTCTGTCATAAAGCTCTGGCAGAAACGCATAACTTCTCCATCACTCTTGCCCTTTGGATCAAAGTCAGAGCCGCCTTTGCCACCGCCCATAGGAAGGGTTGTCAGGCTGTTTTTGAAAATCTGCTCAAAACCAAGGAATTTGATAATTCCACTATAAACAGATGGGTGAAGGCGAAGACCGCCCTTATATGGTCCAAGTGCGGAGTTGAACTGGACACGGAAACCTCTGTTTACCTGGGTTTTGCCATTGTCATCTACCCATGGTACACGGAAGATAATCTGTCTTTCTGGCTCTACAATACGCTCTAAAACACCTGCTTCTATAAGGTCAGGTCTTTTTTCTACAACTGGTTCCAGAGAAAGTAAAACTTCTGTTACTGCCTGGATAAACTCGGGTTCACCGGCATTTCTCCTTTTTACTGTTTCTAACAGGTCAATGAGATACTGATTTTTTAACGCCATTGCTAAAAAACCTCCTTTACTTTATTTTACTATAGGATAGTATCGCATGATTTTTGGAAAAATTCAATATTATTTTTCTTTAAATCAAAATATGAACAAAACATTAACAATTAGGACATATTTTTGACATACAGCACCAATATAATAGGATTCAGAAAGTGAAAACTTTCTACTCCCACCCTATTATACGCTGGATAACGAAAGTTATCCGACAAAAAGAGCCTTCCCGGGCTCTTTTTGTTTTTCTAAAGTGTGTTTGAAAATTGCTTTTTGCAAGATGTGCTTCTCGCTTTGTGGGAGATTTGGTTCAAAAAACGCACTATGTTTACCAGCGGAACCAGTGTGTTTTTTATGGAATCAGGAAATTGTTGGGCAGAGTGGAAATAGATATCTAATAATGAAACGATTGCGATTGGAGGAAAGAATGGCCTGGAAATATTTATTGTTTGATTTAGATGGAACCTTGACAGATTCTAAGGAGGGGATTATAAAGTGTGTCAGACATGCATTGGAGGAAATGAAGAAGCCAATTCCACCAGAAGAGGAGTTACTGGAAATGCTTGGCCCGCCATTACGGGATGGCTTTCATAAAGTTGCCGGCTTAAGTTATGAGGAGGCAGGGGAAGCGGTAAAAAGATACCGTAAAAGATATAGTGTTGTTGGTCTTTTTGAAAATAAGCTGTATAACGGGATGGAGCAGGTGCTTGACACGCTTCAAAAAAGGGGTTATTTGCTTGCCGTTGCGACATCAAAACTGGAAGAATATACGATCAGGATATTAGAGCATTTTGGAATAAAGAAATATTTTACAGAGATTGTGGGAAGCATGATGGATGGCTCCAGAAATGAAAAGGCAGATATTATCCGGGAGGTATTTGCCCGTCTGGAGATTACAGAAGAGCAAAAAAAAGAAGTTATTATGATTGGAGACCGAAAATATGATATTTTAAGTGCGAAGGAATGTAATATAGCTGCATTGGGGGTTTCTTATGGCTTTGCGCAAGAGAATGAATTAGAAGAATGTAAGGCAGACTACATATTAAATGAGGTATCGGAGCTGCTTTCTTTTTTTTCGTAGATTTCATTGTTTTGTCAAAAATATATGGTAAAATAGTTTAGCAGAGTAACGGGCATACAGAGGGATGATTAGGATGGAGGTAACTAGGATGACAAAAGACAGAAAAAAAATGCTAGTACTGCTTGCCTTAGTTTTGGTAGCAGGAATTGTGATAGGGGTTGTTGCGGTAAATGGATACCAGGCGGTGGAAAAACGGCAGGCAGAGAAGAAGCAGGAGAAGGCAGATGCTGATTATGCAGCAGAAGAATGTGTAACGCTTGGAAAATATAAAGGGCTTGAAGTTTCCCTGATACCGACAGAGGAAGATATTCAGATAGAAGTAGACAGTCTTTTGGAAGAGCATACCGAATATGAGCAGAAAAAAGGAATTGCGGAAGAATATGATATGGTATATGCTGAATTTGACGGATACGTTGATGGAAAAAAGCAGGAGAGTACTTGTGGCAAGGAACTGATTTCGCTTGGTTCTGGTGAGTGGCTGCCGGGCTTTGAGGAGGCATTTATCGGGGTCAAGACAGGGACTAAGATTGAGTTTTCGGTTGAGGTGCCAGAGGGACAGTATGGTGATGATGAGCTTGATGGAAAGACGATTACATTCAAGGCAAAACTTCTTTATATCTGTGGAGATTCTATTATTCCAGAATATAATGATGAATTTGTGGAAGCTATCTCAGAATATAAAACGGTTGAGGAATATAATGAATATTTAGCAAAGAAGATAGAAAAAGATTATAAAGAAGATAAACTGGAACTTGCCTGGTCAGAAGTGTATGATAGCAGTGAAGTGACACATTATCCTGAGCCATTGTTGAAGTCAGCGCAGACAGAAGTTTTAAATGGATATTATGATATGGCTGATATTTATGGCGTTAGCCATGATGAAATTTTTCAGCAGTTTGGGTGTGATGATGAGGAGGACTTTAAAGAAACACAGCTTGAAGAACTGGCACAGGATACAGCAAAAGATACTCTGGTGGCAGAAGCGATTGCCAATAAGGAGGGAATTAGTTATACAGAACAGGAATACAATGACGTTGTAAAGGATGAATATGAGTATAATACAGATACGTATGACAGTAAAAAAGAGTATGAAAAGGACAACAAAGAATACTTGGAGCGTATTGCCCTGATGAATGTGGTAAAAGAATGGCTTGGAGAAAATACGACATTTATTACTTCAAAGGATAAAAAGTAGAATGGAGATTAAGATGGAGAAGAAATATGTATTGGATGGTTACTCTTTTCCGACAGCAACAGAATATGAACGGGCAAAAAAGGAAAAAGAAACGATTGCTTATTTAACAGCAAATACAGACATGAGCAATATGAAAGAGGTTTATAAGGTCTATAAGCTTGCGATTGAGAAAAAATCTTTTCAGACGGTTTTTGGCTTGTCGTATATGCAGGAGCTGCGTACACGTCTGGTTGGTTCCGGGATTGTGTCCGCAGATGTGATTGAGCCGGTTCCGGTAAGCAGGAGTTTTGAAGTTATCCGGAGGAGTGGTGATAAAAGAGTTGAATCTGGCAAGGATGCAGGAAAAATGAGTTCTGCAGCGGTGGAAAAAGAGGTAAAGAAGTATCAGGAGGCATATCAAAAGGCAAAGGCGGGCAGTGTGATTAAGAACTTTTTGATTGTTGTTTTGGTTGTGGTGGTTGGGGGAATGTTATATATTACCAGCAAATACCAGTATTCGTTTTTGACGTATTTTACCAATTATGAGGAGAAAATCCGGGAAGAGATTGTGAATGAGTATGAGGAATGGGAAACTCAGCTTGAAGAGCGTGAAAAAGAGTTGAATGAACAACAAAAATAGGAAACTGCTGATAGGGACGGAAACAGTGCTTATGTGAATTTGGTATACAGGAGGCAGCTTATGGACAAATTGAAGATTTTAGTAGTAGATGATGAGGCAAGGATGCGGAAGCTGGTCAGGGACTTTCTGGTAAAACAGGATTTTGAAGTCTTAGAGGCTGGTGATGGTGAAAAAGCGGTGGAGCTTTTTTATGACAATAAGGATATTGCTCTGATTATACTGGATGTTATGATGCCTAAAATGGATGGCTGGGAAGTATGCCGTGAAATCCGCCATTATTCGCAGGTGCCAATTATAATGCTGACAGCGAAAAGTGATGAAAAGGATGAACTGCTGGGGTTCGAGCTTGGCGTGGATGAATATATTTCAAAACCGTTCAGCCCGAAGATTCTGGTGGCAAGAGTAGAAGCGATTTTGCGCCGAACCAATGCAATCGGTGAGGATAAAAAAGAAATTGGAGGAATTGTGCTTGATCAGGCGGCGCATGAAGTAACGATTGATGGGAAGCAGGTTGAGCTTAGTTTTAAGGAATTTGAATTATTGACGTATTTTATTGAGAACCAGGGAATTGCATTGTCCAGGGAGAGGATCTTAAATAACGTTTGGGATTATGATTATTTTGGGGACGCACGGACGATCGATACCCATGTAAAAAAGCTTCGCAGCAAGCTGGGAGAGAAGGGGGCGTATATTAAAACAATCTGGGGAATGGGGTATAAGTTTGACTTATAAGTGAAAGATATAAAGTAATTCTTATAGTAAACGAAAAAAACGCTTGCGTTTTGCTTCGTTTACAGCGCCGGATACACGCTGCAAAGCAGCATAACTTCCTATGTGTATCCGTGCGCATCCATTATAGTTAACGCATGTATTTTATGCGTTTACTATAACAAAAAAGGGGCATCAGCACAGGCTGATGCCCCTTTTTTGTTATAGCGTGTTTGAAAATTGCGATAAAGGAAGAAGGATACTAAAAAAGAGAGGTTTTTGTATATTCTGCATAAAAATGGGGATAATAAATTGTGCAAAAGGCCGAATTGGGAAAAAAAGAAAAAAAGTGATTGAAAACGTTTCCGATACGTGTTATTATCTGAACATAGGAAACGTTTCCAATACATATTATCCTAAGGTTAGAGGAATTATATGATTGGATATGGAAGCACTGAAAACCAATATTTTAAAGAAAAGGAGAAAAGACGATGAGAAAAAAACTATTAAGTGCAGCATTATGTTTAACAATGACTGCAACCTTATTTTCAGGTTGCGGGAGCGACAGCGGTTCTAAGAAAGGCGGTGATGATTCCAAGGGTAAGGTTTATTATCTAAACTTTAAGCCGGAGCAGGGAGATGACTGGAAGGCGCTGGCAGAGGAGTACACAAAGGAGACTGGTGTTGAGGTCAAGGTAGTAACAGCAGCATCAGGAACGTATGAGCAGACTTTAAAGTCAGAAATAGCAAAGACGGATGCGCCTACCATGTTTCAGGTAAACGGACCTGTTGGTCTGGCTACATGGAAGGATTACTGCTATGACCTGAAAGATTCCGATCTTTACAAGCAGGTAAAGAGTGATGATTTTGTGTTAAAAGAGGGCGACAAGGTTTCTGGTATTGCGTATGTTATTGAGACATATGGCATTATCTACAATAAGACATTGCTTGCAAAGTATTGTGAAATGGATGGCGCAAAGATCAAGGATGCTTCTGAAATCAATAGTTTTGCAAAGTTAAAAGAAGTAGCGGATGATATTCAGGCAAAGAAGAAAGATTTAGGTGTTGATGGTGCATTTACATCTGCAGGTATGGATTCTTCTTCTGACTGGAGATTTAAGACACATCTTGTAAACCTTCCAATCTACTATGAGTACAAGGCAGATGGTATTGATTCAACAGAGGCAATTAAAGGAACATATCTTGAGCAGTACAAGCAGATATTTGACCTTTATTTAGAGGATTCTACCTGTGATCCAAAGCTGCTTGCAAGCAAGACAGGGGATGAGTCAGCAGCAGAATTTGCTACAAGCAAGGCAGTATTTTATCAGAACGGAACATGGGCATATGGTGATATTACAAAGAATGGCTTGAAGGATGAAGATCTGGGAATGCTTCCAATTTATATTGGCGTTGATGGTGAGGAAAATCAGGGGCTTTGCACTGGTTCCGAAAATTACTGGTGTGTAAACAGCAAAGCATCAGAAGCTGATATCAAGGCAACCTTAGACTTTATGAACTGGTGTGTGACAAGCGACAAAGGCCGTGACAAGATTGCCAATAAGATGGGATTTGTAACACCATTCAAATCATTTGATGATGGTTATTCAGCAAAGAACCCTCTGATTCAGGCAGATTCCGATTTGCTTGCAGCAGGAAAGACACCTGTTTCATGGAACTTCTCAACAATTCCTTCTGAGGAATGGAAGAATAATGTAGGGGCAGCTTTAACAGAATATGCTCAGGGCACGGGCAAATGGGATGAAGTTCAGAAAGCATTTGTTGACGGCTGGGCAGAGCAGTATCAGGCTACACATTAATATAACCAGAATGTTATATTAAAAGGAATGACAGGGCGTGTTTGCAGATTGCAGAAATGAATTTCAAACACGCTCTGTTTGACAAAAGACCTGACCACTTCTGAGAAAGGGAGGAGGAAATAATGAATCATTCGATTAAAAAATATTTTCCTATTTTTGTTTTGCCGACATTGGCAGCATTTGTGATTGGATTTATTGTTCCTTTTATATTGGGGATCTATTTATCTTTTTGCAAGTTTACGACGGTAACAGATGCAGAATTTGTGGGGATTAGCAACTATATAAAGATATTTGGGGATAAAAACTTTTTACATTCTATCTGGTTTACGGCATTGTTTACCGTAGTTTCTGTTGTAACAATTAACCTGCTTGCCTTTATTGTTGCAATGCTTTTGACAAAAGGCTTTAAGGGAACCAATATTTTCCGTACTGTATTTTTTATGCCGAATCTGATTGGCGGTATCGTTTTAGGATACATCTGGCAGATTATTTTAAATGGTATTCTGGCACATTTTGGTGTGACAATGCAGTATAGTGCTACTTATGGGTTCTGGGGATTGATTATCCTGATGAACTGGCAGCAGATTGGTTATATGATGATTATCTATATTGCAGGTATTCAGAATATTCCAACAGAATTAATTGAGGCAGCTAAAATTGATGGGGCAACCTCATGGCAGGCTTTAAAGAACGTGACATTGCCTATGGTAATGCCTTCTATTACAATTTGTACATTTTTAACACTGACAAATGGCTTTAAGCTTTTTGACCAGAACTTGGCATTGACTGGCGGCGGTCCTTCCCATCAGTCAGAGATGATGGCTCTTAATATTTTCGATACGTTCTATGCGAAGATGGGATATGAAGGGGTAGGCCGGGCAAAAGCAGTTATTTTCTTTATTTTGGTTGCATTAATTGCTTTTGTTCAGCTTAGGGCAACAAGGAGTAAGGAGGTGCAGCAGTAATGAATACGAAAAAACGAACCAGTAAAGAAGAGCAGTTTGGAGATACCAGCAAATTGAAGCATGGCTGGCTTTTAACTCTTATTTTTTCAATCTTTTCTGTGGTATTTATCAGTCCGATTTTTATTGTGCTGATGAATTCCTTTAAACAAAAGTCATTTATCAATCTGCAGCCTTTTTCTCTTCCAACAGGGGAAACTTTTGTGAAGCTGGAAAATTATGCAAGGGGACTTGAGCAGACGGGATTTTTTGATGCATTTAAGAATTCCCTGATAATAACGGTACTGTCTGTAGCGCTGATTATTCTTTGTACCTCCATGTGTGCATGGTATATTGCAAGGGTAAACAGTAAGGGGACGAATTTTTTGTATACGCTCTGTCTGTTTTCTATGATTGTGCCATTCCAGATGGTTATGTTTACCTTGTCAAAGGTTGCAGATATGTTAGGGCTTACGACACCGCTTGGAATTGTAATTGTATATCTGGGATTTGGTGCGGGCCTGTCAGTATTTATGTTTGTCGGTTTTGTAAAGTCAATTCCTTTGGAAATTGAAGAAGCGGCAATGATTGATGGCTGTAACCCAATCCAGACATATTTTCAGGTGGTATTTCCAATCTTAAAGCCTACCTGTATTACTGTTGCAATTTTACAGGCTATGTGGGTATGGAACGATTACCTTCTTCCATATCTTGTACTTGATATTACAGAATATAAGACAATTCCGATTGCAATTCAGTACCTGAAGGGCGGATATGGTTCCGTTGACTGGGGCGCTATGATGGCGATGTTAGTATTAGCAATTATTCCAATTGTTATTTTCTACATGGCATGCCAGAAGCACATTATCAAGGGTGTGATTGCAGGTGCGGTGAAAGGATAGGGACATTATGAGAGCCAGTGGAGTTTTATTACCTGTTTCCGGCCTGCCGGGTGAATATGGTATTGGATGCTTTTCAAAAGAGGCATATAAGTTTGTGGACTTTTTAAAGAAAGCAGGGCAAAAGTACTGGCAGATATTGCCTGTCGGGCCGACGAGCTATGGGGATTCCCCATATCAGTCTTTTTCGACCTTTGCGGGGAATCCTTACTTTATTAGCTTGGAAGATCTGATCGAGCAGGGACTTTTAACAAAGAATGAGTGTGACCAGGCTGATTTTGGGGAGTCTGATGACTCGATAGATTATCATAAGCTGTATCTGGAACGATTTCAGCTTCTCAGAAAAGCTTATGAGCGAAGCAATATTACACAAAAAGAAGATTTTCTCAGATTCAGGGAAGAGAATGCTTACTGGTTAAAGGACTATGCGATTTTCATGGCGGTCAAGACATTTTTTGGCGGGAAAAGCTTTGAGGAGTGGCCGGAGGATATCAGGCGCAGATGGGCATACGCAATGGATTATTACCAGAGGGAGCTTTATTTTGAAATAGAGTTTTATGAATACATTCAGTATGAATTTTACAGGGGATGGTTTCAGTTAAAGAAATATGCCAACGATAAAGGTATTAAGATTATAGGGGATATTCCGATTTATGTGGCATATGACAGTGCGGATGTATGGGCTCATCCAGAATTATTTCAAATGGGGGCAAAAGGGACGCCGGTTGCGGTTGCAGGCTGCCCACCGGATGGGTTTTCTGCTACTGGCCAGTTATGGGGAAATCCACTGTATCGGTGGGATTATCACAGGGATACCGGCTATGATTGGTGGATTCGGCGTATGGAAAAATGTACCCATTTATATGATGTGACTCGGATTGACCATTTCAGGGGGTTTGACCAGTATTTTTCCATTCCTGCAGGTGCTAAGGATGCCACAGAAGGACATTGGGAGCAAGGCCCGGGTATTGGCCTGTTCCATGCAATTAGGGCAAGGCTTGGCGATGTACGAATTATAGCAGAAGATTTGGGGTATATTACAGACAGTGTGAGGAGACTGGTGTGGGAATCTGGGTTCCCCAATATGAAAATACTGGAGTTTGCCTTTGATTCGAGGGATTCCAGTGGCCCAGGAGAATATCTTCCTCATAATTACAATAAGAACTGTGTAGTATATACTGGGACACATGATAATGAAACCTTATTTGGTTGGATTGACAATATATTGCCAGAAGAAGTAGAAATGGTTAGAAAATATATTGGAAGGGAAGTTGAAGGAAAAAGGGTGCTGGTTTCCGAATTAGTCAGACTGGCGCAGGCATCGGTTGCAGATTATTGTATTATCCCGATTCAGGATTATCTCTGCCTGGATAATACAGCGAGAATGAATACGCCTTCTACTGTGGGAACGAATTGGAAATGGCGTGTTTTAGCTGGTCAGTTAAGTGATAAACTGGCGGAACGAATGAAAGGGTATGCTGTAACATATGGCAGGATATAGTAACAGCATAAGTTGCTATTCGCACATTGACCAAAACAGCAACCAGCATAAAGGCAAGGGCACTGGTATGACCAGTGCCCTTGTTGACTTTAATATAATGCTTGTGATATGGTATAGGAAAATGAATGAAAAGAGGGCAACAGGATGTCTGCTATTACAATTAAAGATATAGCGAAAATATGCAATGTAGGAATTAGTACAGTGTCAAGAGCGATTAATGATGATCCGGGGATTAATAAAAATACGCAGGAACGTATTTTGAAGGTGATTGAAGAGTATCATTATGTGCCAAACAACAGCGCAAGAAACTTGAAAATGACAGAGTCAAATACGATTGCACTGTTAATCAAGGGGATAGATAATCAGTTTTTTCAGGGAATGCTAAAAATCTATGAGGCAGAATTAAAAAAGATAGAATATTCTTTTCTGATTCATGCAATAGGGGAAGATCAGGATGATGCAAGTGTGGCTTTGGAGTTGACAAAGGAAAAAAGGCTGAAGGGAATTATTTTTTTGGGTGGACTTATGCGGTATTCCAAGGAAAAGCTGAGTATGCTTGGAATTCCGTATGTATTGTGTACGGTTGCTGTCAATATGGAGCAGCCAAGGCATAATAGTTTGTCTGTTTCGATTAATGACGAAAAGGAAAGCTACAAGGCAGTTGATTATCTGTGCAAAAAGGGACACAGAAAAATTGCGATTATAACAGGAAAGCAAAATGATTATGCTGTTGGAAAACTACGTCTGGATGGTTATAAAAGGGCGCTGCAGGACAATGGAATCCAATATGATTCCGGGTTAGTGAGGTATATGAAATCCGACCTTGCAGAATATTCGGTGGCAAATGGATATCAGGTAACAAAAGAGTTAATAGAGTCAGGAGTTGAATGTACCGCAATTTATGCGATTTCTGATCTGATGGCGCTTGGAGTGTATAAGGCAGTATTTGAGGCAGGAAAGAGAATTCCAGAGGATTATTCGGTTATGGGGTTTGATGGCCTTGAGGTGGCGAAGTATTTTCATCCATCTCTTACTACAATGGAGCAGCCTTGCAGCCAGATGGTAAAACATTCGATTGAATTGCTGATGGAAGCGATTAATGGGGAAACAGAGGAAAAACAGATGATACTGGATGCTGCTTTACAGGAGCGGGATTCAGTTGCGGAAATAGTGAACTGACAGCGGATAAACGGAGGTTAGTGATGTTTAGTATTGAAGGAAAGCTTTTTGGCGCATTGTCCCGTATGGCAGATTTGGTGATTCTGAATGTGCTGTTTTTGTTATGCTGTGTTCCTGTAATTACAACAGGCGCAGCAATAACCGCAATGTATTATGTTGCCGGAAAGATGGCAGAAAATAAGGAAGGCTATATTTTTAAAAGCTTTTTTAAGGCATTTAAGGAAAACTTTAAGAAGTCTACAGCAATCTGGCTGATTCTTTTGATTCCTTTTCTGGTGGCATCAGTAGATCTTTATATCATGAATTTTATGTCTGCGGGACTTGGCAAAACATTTTTAAAGGGATTTATGTTACTGGCATTACTGCTTGTTTTTTTCGTGATGATTTATGCTCTGACGCTGCAAGGTACCTTTGAGAATACCATAAAAAATACGATAAAAAATGCAGTTCTTATTTCTTTAGGAAATGTGCCGTGGTCACTGTTGGTGACGTTTTTGGCGCTGTCTCCGTTTATTGCGATTTTGTATGTAGGGGAATATTTCAGCATGGAGCTGTTAGCAATGTTATTATTCTGGTTTTCTGGTGCGGCATATATCAATTCTTTTATCTTAAAAAGAATCTATAAAAAATTTATGTAATAAGAAAATCCTTTGACATTTCTAGTGCAATTAGTTAAAATTAACGTACAATTAAGTTAAAACTTATGTGGCTTTTGTGTCGGTGCGTATTCGAAAGTTCATTGCATAGATTATGAAGAAAAAACAGGAGGTTGTCTATGGGAATTTATTTTGAGGAAGAGAAGAAAATTTTTAAATTGGATACAGAAAATACCAGCTATTTGATTGGGGTAACAGAAGAGGGCTATGTAGGGCACATTTATTATGGAAAACGCTTGTCTGCTGCTGGGGGCGGCTATCTGCTGCGCACAGGTGAGTATCCGTTTACACCATCTGTATTAAAACGGGAAAAAGGAGCTTTTCTGGACACGTTTCCAATGGAATATTCGACAGGGGGAGTCGGGGATTACCGGGAGAGTTGTCTTGATGTAAAAAATTTTATGGGTCAGACAGGATGTGAGTTTTTTTACCGCAGTCATGAAATAGTGGAGGGGAAACCTGTTCTAAAGGGGCTTCCTGCTTCTTTTGGAGAGTCAGGTGAGGTAGAAACTCTTTTTATTTACTGTGAGGACCCAGTGCTGGATCTTTGGGTAACGCTTTCTTATTCTGTGTTTTTCCGGGAAGATGTGATTACAAGAAATGTAAAGCTTGAAAATAAAGGGACAAGCCGAATGTTTCTGGAAAAGGTTTACAGTGCATGCCTTGATATGGACAACCGTGATTTTGAAATGGTTTCCCTTCATGGGTCGTGGGTGCGGGAGCGTCATATACAACGTTGTGCTTTGTCCTATGGAAGGCAGAATATGTCTTCTGTAAGGGGAGAGTCAAGCCATCAGGAGCATCCGTTTTTGGCACTGGTGACTCCAGAAACGACACAGGAGCAGGGAGAGGTCTATGGAATGCATTTTGTGTATTCTGGCAACTTTATAGCACAGGCAGAGCTTAACCAGTTTGATCAGGTGCGGGCAGTCATGGGAATCAATCCATCACAGTTTTCCTGGCTGCTTGCTCCACGGGCGGTTTTTCAGGCGCCGGAAACGGTTCTGGTGTATTCCGATGAAGGGTTTGGCAAGATGAGCCGGTGCCTGCATGATTTTTATCGGAATCATATGATTCGCAGCCCGTATGTATTGAAAAAGAGACCGATATTAATAAATAATTGGGAGGCCACATATTTTGATTTTAATACGGAGAAGCTGTTAGATATTGCGAGAGAGGCAAAAAAATCCGGAATTGAAATGCTGGTGATGGATGATGGATGGTTTGGGAAGAGAAATAATGATAACTGTTCCCTTGGAGACTGGGTGGTAAATGAAGAAAAACTTACGACAGGGTTAAAGGATCTTGTCGATCAGGTAAATGAAATTGGTCTGGAGTTTGGAATCTGGTTTGAGCCAGAAATGATTTCACCGGATTCGGATTTGTATCGCAAACATCCAGAATGGGCATTCCGAATTTTGGGCAGGGAAATAACGCAGAGCAGGGAACAGTATGTGTTGGATCTTTCCAGACAGGAGGCTGTGAATTATGCATATGAAAGTGTTGCAAAAATCCTGCGCAGTGCCAATATCGCATATGTAAAGTGGGATATGAACCGTCAGCTTTGTGATATAGGGACTGTTATGTATCCGTGTGACCGGCAGGGAGAGCTGCTTCACCGCTATGTGCTGGGGGTATATCAGTTACAGGAGCGTCTGGTGCAGGAATTTCCAAATCTTTTATTGGAGAACTGTTCCGGCGGCGGTGCGCGGTTTGATCCAGGTATGCTGTATTACAGCCCGCAAATCTGGTGTTCAGATGATACCGATGCAATTGAACGCCTGCGGATTCAGGAGGGGACAGCATTTCTTTATCCGTTGTCCTGCATTGGCGCTCATGTAAGTGACTGCCCAAATCATACGGTACATCGTGTTACGCCGTTTTCTACAAGAGGAAATGTAGCCTTGGCGGGTACATTCGGATATGAACTGGATATTACCAAAATATCGGAGGAGGACAGAAAGCAGATTCCAGAGCAGGTGAAACAGTATCATAAATACTCTCATCTGATACAAAATGGGGATTATTACAGAATTGCTTCATGGAGCGAAAAAAAGCCATATGACTGTTGGGCAGTCGTTTCTAAAGATAAGAAAGAAGTGCTGGTTACTTGTGTACAGGTTCTGGCCAGGCCAAATATGCATAGTTATTGCATCCGCCTGAAGGGATTAGATCAGGGGCAGCAGTATTGTCTGGAGGAAACAGGAGAGAAATTTTATGGTGATGAGCTGATGCAATGTGGAATACTGGTATCTGGTCTGGAAGGAGACTTCCAAAGTAAATTATATTATTTCAAAAGCTGTCTGGAAGGCTGAAATTCGACTGCAGAGTGTTTGCAGGTTGTGCAGGAGAATGTTTGGGCACACCTGCCATATTGGCTGAATGAAGAAAGGTAAGGAAAAGTTATGGCAAAGGTTAGGTTGGCAGATATTGCGGAAAAGGTGGGCGTAAGCCAGGTTACCATACACAATGCTTTGTCCGGGAATAAAGGCGTCAGTCCAGAGCTGCGGGAGAAGATACAGAAGGTGGCAGAGGAAATGGGTTATCAATCTCTGTCAAGACAGAAAAAGCAGATGCAGTATCAGGAAGAGCCGAAAAAGATTGGCGTTATGATAGCAGAACATTATCTGGCAGAATATACTACGTATTATTGGAAAATCTATCAGGAGCTGGCGTTGAATGCGACAGAAAAAAGGTGTTTTACGATTGTAGAGGTATTAACAAGGGAAATGGAAAAAAGAACTTTTGTGATGCCACAGTTTATAACAGATGAAAGTGTAGATGGGCTGATTATTATTGGCGAGATTGATAGGAGGTATATTGTCAAGCTGAAAGAATTAACCAATATCCCGGTGATTTATCTGGATTTTTATGATAAGGACCTGGCAAAGGATGCTGTTGTCGCAGATAATTTCTATGGGATGTATCTGATGACAGAGCTGCTTTTTGCACATGGGATGGAACAGCTTGGTTTTGTTGGTTCGATTTACGCAACAAGCAGTATTATGGACCGCTACTGCGGTTTTAGCAAGTCTATGTTAGAACACCATAAGGTGATACAGCCGGAGTGGGTTGTTGAGGACAGGGATGAGGCAGGGAAGATTGTTCTGGAATTGCCAGAGCGCCTGCCACAGGCATTTGTCTGCAATTGTGATAATTCAGCAGGGATTTTGATTCATAAGCTCTGGGAGCGGGGACTGCGCGTACCAGAAGATATTTCTGTTGTAGGGTTTGATAACTATCTGGCCTCAGGGGGTGTAGATTATGTCTATCCGTTTGGTGATGTGAAGATAACTACATATGAGGTCAATACGAAAATGATGACAAGGGTTGCGTTAAATAAGGTGCTAAAGAGAATTACAAATCCAGGCTACAGTCCAAATCTGGAAGTGGTATCTGGGCATATTGTAATGAAAAAAACGGTGAAAAGAAGAGAGGCGTAGTTCTGAAAACAGATTTGAAAAGGAGGCAGTTTATGTTTGATTATAAAATTTCTAATGAATGGCTGGAAGCTGGAGTTAATGCAAAGGGAGCAGAGTTAGTTCATTTGCAGGATTTGAAAAAAAAGCAGGAATATATGTGGTCAGGTGATGAGACATACTGGAACAGGGTATCTCCGGTTTTATTTCCATTCGTTGGAAAACTGAACAGGCAGCGGTATCAGTATAAAGAACAGTGGTATGAAAATATTCCGCAGCATGCTTTTGCAAGGGATCAGGTTTTTCAGGTTTTGGAGCAGTCGCAGGATGAAATCTGGTTCGAATTGCAAAATAATGAGAATACAGAAAAAATCTATCCGTTTGCTTTTTCGCTGATGATTGGGTATCGTTTGGAAAAGAAGAAGCTTCATGTTATGTGGGAAGTTCATAACCGTAATGATAGGAAAATGTATTTTTCTATTGGTGCCCATCCGGGATTTCTCTGTCCGCAACCGGGAAGCCAGGATTCGGATATGGAAGGCTATTCGATTGATTTGGGAATGAAGGAAGAAACAATATGCAGCGGGATTCTGACCAGCGAGGGGGTGCTTGGCAGTACGACAAAGGAACTGGCACTAAAAAGGGGAAGCCTGTTTCTTTCGGAGCAGCTTTTTACAGAAGACGCATTGATTTTGGATGCTACTGATATTCAAAGTGCTACAATAAAAAATCCGTCAGGAGAGGCATATTTGCGGATGGAATTTGATGCTCCGTTATTGGGAATCTGGTCACCGCCTGGAAAGCATGCTCCGTTTGTGTGTATTGAGCCGTGGTATGGAAGATGTGACAGGGAAGGGTTTAGCGGCACTTTACAGGAGCGGGAGTATGGTAATGTGCTTGGCTGTGGAGAGGTTTTTGAACGGGAATATACCATTGAAATTTTATAATATGAAAAACAGAGGCACCATTTGCATTGGTGCCTCTGTTAGAGTTATGTTTATGATATGCTTTGCAATTGTATACTGTGCTCTGATACAACTTTTTTGAGTAAGGTAATATCGTCAAAAGCATTTTCCATTCTGTCTGCATAATTTCTGTAGCGGTCATATGTATCTTTGTAGCAGGATGTAATTGTGTTTAGTTGTGGCAGGATTTCCGTTTCCTGACATAATTCGATTTTTTGCACTCTGATTTCCAGGTTTTTGACGCTTTCTTCCAGGTTTTTGACATTTTCTTTGAGATTTTCGACGTCTTCTTTGAGATTTTCGACGTCTTCTTTGAGATTTTTAACATCTTCTTTGAGATTTTTGACGTCTATTTTGAGAATTTTAACGTCTTCTTTGAGATTTTTAACATCTTCTTTGATCTCTCGGATATCATTAGTGATTGGTTCCAGTTTTTTGTCCATCATATTTGATATGGCAAGAAGTAATTCGTTATCTGACATTATTTTCCCCTCCTTATGAATGCTTTTTTATAGTGATTGCATTGTATCATATACGGGATGCAAAGTCTATTTAAATTTGAAATATATCCTTAGTAAGATTTATATGTATTTTTTAAGATCTAATGATATTAATACTTGAATAAACATACAAATTGTGTTAAAGTGATTTTAATTAAAATTTTAAGCAAAATGGGCGGAGTTAAGGAACTAGTAATTAAGGCGGCAACTGTTGTAAAGGAGGATAACATTGTTATCTGATACAGCGGGAACAGTATCGTGGAAGGAGAGAAGATATGGCGAAAGTTAGGCAAAAACAGGGTCAAAGTTATAGGGATGGGAAAGGGAACTTTTTAACAAGTATTAAGGGAAAGATTGTCTTGATGGGAACCGTTGCAATTGCGGCTTCTGGTATTCTTGGATATGTGGGGATGTCATCACTGAACAGGAGTAGCCGAAACAATGAGGTTTCTACGGATATTAACAGAATTAATCTGTATCAGTATGAAAACCAGAGTTTGGACACTTCTTATCTCTATTTTTTGGAGAGTTCTTATCTGGATAATATTGTAGAGAATCTCGGGAAGATGGTATCGCTTGCGGATTCCGCTGAAGATCAGGGAGGAAGCAGTGTAAAAAAGGATATTTCCGCAATGGGAGATACCATAAAGAACTGTAAAGATAATTATGAGGAAATTCGTACATTAAGTGGGGAACGTGGCTTTGATGTTGAAACAGGGCAGTATGCGGAATTTCTGTCACAGGATGAAGAGATTGACAATACTTTTGCACAAATCAGAGATGATAAGTCATGGATGGACGGTTCATGGAAAACGATTAGCGATAGTGGCAGGACGGTGCGGATTGGAGGAAAAAGCTATTATAAATATACCTATAGCTGTCCCGTCCCGAATGTTGGGAAAAGGGAAAATTTTCTGGCGAGAATTGGTGGAACGGCAGTGCAGTACAGTGGCAAGGTTTATTTGAATAATATTTCTTTCCGGGTAGGAGGAAAAAGTAAGAAAGTAGACATTGCTGCTTTTACAGAGGAAGATTTGAGTGGTACATATGGCGATGCGTTTAAGGGAATGAAAGTTGGGACGCTTGACGGAAAAGACACATTAATTGCGGATGCGCAGTATACCAAGGCAAATGATTCCTGGGAGGAGATTTCGTTTAAGCTTCCGATGTCAGATTTTAATATGCAAAATTATGACAGCGTATCCTATGATGTATATTTTAAGGCAGGAGGCGGAAGGACGCTTCAGGCTGCCAGTGCATTTGCTGACAAATATGATTTTAACGGTGCCCTAACAAAGATAAATTCTGATTTTGCAGTATACAGCAAACATGTGGTAGAGGGCGGTGAAGTGGCAGAAGAGGTTCAGGCGCTTCAGGCACTGTTTGAGGAGGTTATTGCAAACCTGGAAGTTTATGTAACAGATGATACATTAAAGAGCGGTATTCTGGAAAAGGTAAATGCAAAGCTTTCTGTCTTTAACAGTATGTCAGAAAAGGACAGTGAAGTGCTTACTTTGAAGGGGGAGAACATTAAGCTTTCCAACCAGCTTACAAAGTATACGGATGAAGTGCGTGATATTATGGAGGAAAATACAGAATCGACAAAGAGCCGGTTATTTGTAATGATTTTACTGATTCTGCTTGTCAGCGCTGCTGTTATTGTTTTGAGTACAACATATATTGGGTATAGCATGAACCGAAGCGTGACAAAATTTCGTGATACGCTTTCTGGCATGATGCGTGGTGATTTGACTGTACGGGCAGATGAGTCAGGGAAAGATGAATTTTCTGTTTTTGGAAAATATGTCAATGACTTTTTAGGCAAGATTTCTGGGGTAATCCATGTTGCACAGGATATTTCGGAGAAAGTGAAAAATTCTGGCGATGCGCTTGATGTAATGGCAAAGGGGAGCAATGCTACTTCGGAAGAGATTAGTAAAGCGGTTGAGGACATTTCAAGTGGTGCGGTAACACAGGCAGAAGAGGTGGAAACTGCTTCTGCACAGATTACGGAGATGGGAAGTGCATTTGGGAACATTGTTGATAATGTAGAGGATTTGGGCGGTGTAACAGACCGGATGAAGCGGGTCAGCGATGAGTCCTCTGTATTTATGCGGGAGTTAAGCGATACGAATGGTAAGACGTCTGGGGCGTTTTCCAAGGTGGTAGAGCAGATTCATATTACAAATGAATCGGTGAAAAAAATCAGGGAGGTTACGGAGTTAATTACTTCGATTGCAAGTCAGACAAATCTTCTGTCTTTGAATGCGAGTATTGAGGCAGCCAGGGCCGGGGAAGCTGGCAAGGGCTTTGCAGTCGTTGCTACGGAGATATCACAACTTGCGGCACAGTCAGGTTCTTCAGCAAATACAATTCGTGGAATTATTGAGGAATTGGTGCGTGAATCAGAGCTTACGGTTGGTATTGTAGATGAGGTTTCAGAGATTATAGTTGGCCAGCAGGATAAAATTCGCCAGACAAGTGAGCATTTTGAGGCTTTGGAAGAAGGGATTGGAAAATCGGATGATGAAATGTCACAGATTCGTCAGAGTACAACAGCGTGCGAAAATGCCCGTAAGAGTGTTGATGAGATTATTATGAGCCTTTCTGCGATTTCTGAGCAAAACGCTGCTTCTGCGGAAGAAACAACAGCCTCTATGGCGGAATTAAATGAAACGATTGCAAATCTTGTGGAAACATCAAAGGAATTAAATAATCTGGCAGGTGAACTTGACAGCAATCTTAAATTCTTTCAGATTGTGTAATGGTCATTGATATTTTGTGAATAGTTCTTGACAGATGGTTAAAATTAATATAAAATTAAGTTAAAATTAATTTAACTTTTGAAAGGAACTTGGAGGTTTTTTCAAACCAGGAAAGGAAGGTATTAAGATGGATTACAAAGAGGTGTATGAAACATGGTGTACGGATTCCTATTTTGATGAGGAAACAAAAAAGGAATTAAAGGATTTAGCGGGGAATGAAGAAGAAATCAAAGACCGTTTTTATCGTCAGCTTGAATTTGGAACCGGGGGGCTTCGCGGTGTAATCGGTGCAGGGACAAACAGGATGAATATTTATACTGTACGTCAGGCGACACAGGGTCTGGCAAATTATATTCTGAGTGAAAATGGGCAGGACAAGGGTGTGGCAATTGCGTATGATTCCAGAAGAATGTCACCGGAATTTGCAAAAGAGGCAGCACTTTGCCTGAATGCAAATGGAATCAAGGCATATTTGTTTGATTCTCTTCGTCCGACACCAGAGCTTTCCTTTGCGGTGCGCCGTTTAGGCTGCATTGCGGGAATTGTTGTCACAGCAAGCCATAATCCAAGGGAATATAATGGTTATAAGGTGTATTGGGAGGATGGCGCACAGATTACGCCGCCGCATGACAAGAATATTCTGGCAGAAGTTGCTAAGGTTACAGACTTTGGAATGATTCATACGATGGCAGAAGAGGATGCGTTACAGAAGGGGCTTCTGAACATGATTGACAGTTCAGTAGATGATGCGTATATGGCAGAACTGAAAAAGCAGAGCATTCATCCAGAGATGATTGAAAAGGTATCAAAGGATATTAAGATTGTTTATACACCGCTCCATGGAACAGGAAATGTTCCGGTTAGACGTGTTTTAAAGGAACTTGGATTCGAGAATGTATATGTGGTAAAAGAACAGGAAAAACCAGATGGGGCATTCCCAACAGTTGCTTATCCAAATCCGGAAGATGCCAAGGCATGGGAGTTGGCATTAAAGCTTGCAAAAGAGGTGGATGCGGATATTGTGCTTGCGACTGACCCAGATGCCGACCGCCTTGGTGTTTATGCAAAGGATGTAAAAACGGGTGAATATGTCAGCTTCACGGGAAATATGTCTGGCTCCCTGATTGCGGAATATATCCTGCGTGAAAAGACAGCGAAGAATGAAATGCCACAGAATCCTGCTATTATTGAAACAATTGTTACAACGGATATGTTAAAAGCAGTTGCGGAAGAATATAATGCTGCATTAATTGAAGTGCTGACAGGCTTTAAGTATATTGGAGAGCAGATTAAACTGTTTGAGCAGAATAACAGCCACAATTATGTGTTCGGTATGGAAGAAAGCTATGGCTGCCTTGCTGGAACATATGCACGTGACAAGGATGCCTGTGTTGCCGTGATGATGCTTTGTGAAGTGGCAGCTTATTATAAGCTGCAGGGTAAGACGCTTTGTGATGCGATGGAAGAAATGTATCAGAAATATGGTTATTATCAGGAGGGGCTTGCGACCTTGACGAAAAAAGGCATGGATGGCGCACAGCAGATTCAGAACCTGATGGCAGAGCAGAGAAAGAATCCACCAAAAGAGCTTGGGGGATATCAGGTGCTTTATGTCAGGGATTATCAGGAGGATAAGGTTACAGATATGCGGACAGGTGAGGAGTCTCCAACAGGGCTTCCGGCTTCCAATGTTCTTTATTATGAATTGGAAAATAATGCATGGTGCTGTGTGCGCCCTTCTGGTACAGAACCAAAAATTAAGTATTATTTTGGTGTAAAAGGCGAATCTGTTGCAGATGCAAAAGAGAAGCTTGCAGCGTTGAAAAAGGATATTATGGGAGAATAGGGATAGTATAACAAGGGATTTGCAATAAGAAAAGAGGACATCCAGAGCATGTTGAAGCATGTTCCGGATGTCCTTTTTTGATTATGAAATATTGTTAAGAACAGTCGTGAATAGTAACGAAATATTTAGTGGAATAGAATTGTTCATCAGGAAGAAATTGCTTTCAGCAGGCAATATTAGTATAATAGGCATAGAAAATGCTTCTTTGCGGCTATAGTTTAAATGGAATGTTTTTATATGAGGAGTATATGGGTGAAAGGATGGTGCATATGGCAAGAACAGTGGCGATAGGGGTACAGGATTTTGAAACGTTGATTTCCAATGATTATTTTTATATAGATAAAACTGATTTTATACGGGAGTGGTGGGAAAATGGTGATAGCGTGACTTTGATTACCCGCCCGAGACGTTTTGGGAAAACACTTAATATGAGTATGTTGGAGCATTTTTTTTCGCTTGATTATAAAAAACAGGGTGGCCTGTTTGAGAAAACAAATATATGGAAAGAGGAAAAGTACTGCAGCCTGCAAGGGACAATGCCCGTAATCAGCCTGAGTTTTGCAAACGTGAAAGAAACTACATTTGAAAATACTAAGATAAGAATCTGCCAAATTCTTTCTGATTTGTATATTAAACGGGAATTTTTAAAAGAAAAAGATATCTTTACAGAAAGGGATATCAGATATTTCGACAGGGTTTCGGAAAATATGGCAGAAACGGATGCAGTGATTTCATTGCAGAAGCTATGTGATTTTATGAAGCGTTATTATGGTAAAAAAGTAATTATCCTGTTGGATGAATATGATACGCCAATGCAGGAAGCATATATCAATGGGTTTTGGGAGGAAATGGTATCTTTTATGAGGAATCTGTTTAATTCCACATTTAAGACAAACCCATATCTTGACAGGGCGATTATGACAGGAATTACAAGAGTTAGTAAAGAGAGTATTTTTTCAGATTTAAATAATCTGGATGTGGTAACAACGACTTCTGACAAATATGCAGATGCATTTGGTTTTACGCAGGAGGAAGTATCGGCTGCCCTGTATGAATTTGGATTATCAGATCAGGAAGAATGTGTCAGAGACTGGTATGATGGATTTACGTTTGGGAAAAAAACAAATATTTATAACCCTTGGTCCATTATTAAATTTCTCGATGAAGGAAAACTGAAAACTTATTGGGCAAATACCAGCAGTAACAGCCTTGTTGGGAGGCTGATACGGGAAGGGAGTAAGGATATCAAGATTACGATGGAGGATTTGATAAATGGCGGCATTCTTCACATAAGGATTGATGAGCAGATTGTTTTTAACCATCTTGACCATAATGAGTATGCAATCTGGAGCCTGTTGCTTGCAAGCGGTTATCTAAGGGTTGAAAACTATACATTAGAAGAAGGAATCGAGGAATATGACTTAAAACTTACCAATAAAGAAGTTACAGTGATGTTTAAAAATATGATTGAGGGCTGGTTTAAGAATTATTCTCCGGCATATAACGATTTTATTAAGGCATTGCTTCTTCATGACAAGAAGGCAATGAATTATTACATGAATAAGGTAGCCCTTGCAACATTTAGCAGTTTTGATACTGGTAATAAGCCATCGGAGGCAGAACCGGAACGTTTTTATCATGGGTTTGTGCTGGGGCTTATGGTGGATTTGGCAGACAGGTATATGATTACTTCAAACCGTGAGAGCGGTTTTGGGCGTTATGATGTGATGCTTGAGCCGTTAAAGGGAAATGAAAAGGATGACGCCATTATTATGGAGTTTAAGGTACATGATTCAGGAGATGAAGAAACATTAAAAGATACGGTTGATGCAGCATTATTGCAGATTGAGGAAAAGAAATATGCGGCTTCCTTGGAAGCAAGGGGGATTCCGGCTGACCATATCAGAAAGTATGGCTTTGCGTTTGAAGGGAAGAATGTGTTGATTGGCTGAAAGAATGGTTCACCTAGAAATAATTGGGCAAATTTGGGGCAGATGATGATCATGCCTTTTTATTTATTTCCAAGAAGCAGCGGGCTAAAAATTGTAATATCAGTGTACGAAGTGCTATTATATTGCAAAGGATTCGGGGGAACAGGTGTGGGACTAGAAATGTTAGAAACTGTTAAAAAGTATCACGAGTTATTTCTTAACAGTTTCTTACAAAAGATGGGAGGTAGAAATATGCTTCGGATTGGGATATGCGATGATGATGAAAATTTTTTAAAGGAGTTGGAGGGGGAACTATCAAAATATGCAGATGGCAAAGATATTATGGCAGAGATAGAGTTGTTCGCAGAAGTGCCGTTGCTTTTAGCTGCCTTGGAAAAACGTGGGCTGTTTGATATTTTATTTTTGGACATTGAACTAAAGCAGGGTACAGGGATTGAGGTAGGGAAAAGGATGCCTGCCAGGTACATAAATCTTTTTTGGTAAATAGCAGGTATGTCTTGGAGTTTAGAGCCAGGGTAGTGGAAATGGTAAACCATGAGATAATACCAATCAGCCAATCAATGAGAAAAGAAGTAAACCAATGGATACTTAAGAACAAATAGGGGGAAAGGTGGAAGCGGCAGAGGTATTGGGGCTGGTGATGGAAGATTTTGTATTGATTTTTATCAAGCATTTCTCATTCAGCATTGATAAAACGTTTGGTTTCCTTCTTTCCTCTGTATTGTTTATGATTACTGTTCTTTTATTACAGAAGCTTTTTTACTATGGAAAAACAGATGAGGTTTCTGCAGAGAGCCAAATAAATATAATTGTTATATTGGTCGGGAGCATATTTATTGACAGTTCCTTGGTAACTTTTATTTTGGGGATTTTATCTATAGTTATTTCTGCAAGGAACAGCAAAAAATTAAAAGAAATGAATAGTGAATGGTATTTATTCAGAGAAGGGGAAGATGAGAAAAAGAAATATTAGAATTTGAGGAAAAAGCCCTTGATATATAGAGAGAGAATACAAAATGATAATGAACAAATTATTGAGAATTAATACTTAAAACTGTTGAGTAGATGTGTAATATAACCTATAATACTTATAGATAGGAGGTGCAAGCAATGAACGTAGTACGGGAAGAAAAAACTTATACAATAGATGATGTTTATACACTGCCAGAAGGACAACGTGCGGAATTGATTGATGGTCAGATTTATGATATGGCTCCACCAAGCCGTCTGCATCAAAGGCTGCTTAATTTTATCAATACAGAAATAAATCTGTATATCCGCAATAATAATGGAAACTGTGAAGTTTATCCCGCTCCATTTGCAGTGTTTTTGAATGAAGACAATATAAATTATGTTGAGCCGGATATTTCTGTTATTTGTGATCAGTCTAAGCTTACGGATAAAGGCTGTAATGGAGCACCTGATTGGATTATTGAGATTGTTTCACCAAGCAGCAAGCGGATGGATTATTTGATAAAGCTTTTTAAATATCGAAATGCTGATGTTAAAGAATATTGGATTGTTGATCCTGAGAAAAATCGGATCACGGCTTATAATTTTGTACATGATACTATAGAGGAATATGCTTTCGGAGATGATGTGCCTGTCGGAATATATGAGGATTTTTCAATAAAGGTGTCAGAGACATAAATGCACCTTAATGGTGCTAAATAGGAAACACAGGGTATTTTTCGCTGTATATATGGAAGTAGTAGAAGTAAGCCTTGCAGGAAGAGCTAAAACCGTTCGTCAATGATTAGGAACTGTCAATAAATAACTTTGCAATTTACTTGCCTTTTTCTCCGATAGCACAGGGCAAAAATCAGTTATATAACTCGCTATGCGCCTGATTTTTGTCCTGCACTTTCTAAAAAAATTCTGCATAACTTGCTAAAGTTATTTATTGACAGTTCCTTACCACATGAATTTGATGGAGAGGAGGAAAACGAATATGTGTGAAGTGTTGAATTGCATAGAGAACAGGGGGCTACAGTAAAGCTTGTAGAAAGGGCAGGATATAATTCTTTCATTGAATCATTATCTGTTTGCCAATACTAGAGCGTGTTTGAAAATTCATTCTCACAATCTGCACTCCCCACTTTGCGC